>JBAIYN010000237.1:0-7623 GCA_037915775.1 Burkholderiales bacterium
CTCCGGCTACGAGCTGGCTCGTGAGGGCGGCTTTGACGTGATCGTGCTGGACATCATGCTGCCGGGCCGCGATGGCTTGTCCGTGCTCACCGGGCTGCGCGCGGCCGGCGTCACGACGCCGGTCATCCTTCTGACCGCGCGCAACGAACTGGGGGATCGCGTTCGAGGTCTCGACCTCGGTGCCGACGACTACCTGGCCAAACCCTTTTTCGTGGCCGAACTAGCCGCGCGCATCAACGCCCTGGCGCGCCGCGCTTCGGACGAGCGACATAACATCCTGCAGGTCGGTGCCCTCAAGCTGGACCGCGTCGCGCGGCAGGTCAGCTGCCATGGTCATACCATCGAACTAACCACGCGCGAGTTCAACCTGCTGGAGTATCTGATGCGGTCGGCCGGGCAGGTCTTCACTCGCAGCCAGATCCTCGAACACGTCTGGGGCTACGACTTCGACCCGAGCACGAACGTGGTCGATGTCTGCATCAAACGTATCCGCGACAAGGTCGCAGCGATCGACCCGGAGGGCGAGACCGCGTCGCCCATCGAGGCCGTGCGCGGGTCGGGCTACCGTTTCCGCAAAGCGCCGTAAGAAGTCAATGACGATCTCGTACCGCACGCGGCTGTTCGTGATGGCGGCATCGATCGTTGCCGCAACGCTCGCGGCCGTGATGATGGCGGGCTGGTCGAGCGTGCTGAATTTCGAAGTCGACCGGCTCGACTCCCGGCTGTGCACCGAGGCACGGCGGCTCGCATGGGAGCCCTTCCACGGCGATCAGATGCCGCGCCTGGAAGCCGACCTGCTGGGCAAGCTACGACTGAGTTCTCCCCGCCAGCTGATGCTGCGATTCGATTCGATCACGGGCGGCTCGGGCTTCCAGTCGGCAAACTGGGACAGCAGTTTGAATATCGAAACGCTGGCCCTTGCCGCCGCGCCGCGCGACGTGGCAGGCGCGCGTGACAAGGCGGTGCGCGATCCGGCGCCCGATCCGAAGGGTGAGCGGTCGTCGCCTCCCAAGCGCGTCGCGCCCGAAGGCTGCGCGGTGACGTCTTTCCGCGCCCTCGGCACGCAGTGGCGCGCCGCGCTGTACACGGTGCCGACCGGTCGCAGTTTTCTCGCCGCGGACCTGGCGGCGACCGAAGCGGAATTGCACGACGCGCTGCGCCGCGCGCTGACGATCATGATCCCCCTGGCACTGACGCTCACCGCACTCGGCGCGTGGGTGCTCGCCAGCCTGACGATGCGGCCGGTGAACCGTCTGCGTGATGCGATGAAGAACGTGACGCAGAAGGCCCTGGACCAGCGCCTTTCCACCGCTGGCGAGGACCGCGAGTTCAGGGAGCTGATCGCCGCCTACAACACCATGCTGGAGCGCCTGGAGGCGAGCTTCCGGCAAGCCTCGCGCTTTTCGGCAGATGCGGCGCATGAACTACGCACGCCGCTGACGATTCTGCAGGGGCGCATCGAGCAGGCGATCGCGAAATCGGATCGGCGTGCCATCCAGTCCGACCTGACCGATTTGCTCGAAGAGGTGGGCCGCCTATCCGCCATCACGCGCAAGCTGCTGCTGTTGTCGCAGGCCGATGCCGGCCGGCTTGCGCTGCACATCACCCGGGTCGACCTGACCGAACTGCTTGACGGACTGATGGCCGACGCGCAGATGCTGGCCAGCGACCGGAAGATTTCGAGCGCCATCGAGCGCGACCTCATCATCCAGGGCGATGCCGTGCTTCTGCGGCAGCTGCTCAACAACCTGTTGAGCAATGCCGTGCGTTACAGCGTCCCTGCTGGCTGGATCGAGGTCGTCGGCCGCAATGTTTCGTCGGGCATCGAGGTGATCTTTGCGAACGCGACCACTCCCATTTCTGCCGAGGACCGGTTGCGGCTCTTCGATCGCTTCTATCGCGGCGATCCGGCCCACAGCCGCAATGTCGACGGCACCGGATTGGGACTGAGCATTGCGCGTGAAATCGCGCGGGCGCACGGCGGCGATCTGACGCTCGAACCCAGCGCTCAGGACCAGGCACGGCTGCGCCTGTGGCTGCCACGGAAATGACAAAGATTTAATTACTGGAGGAGTTTGGCGACCTAGGATTTCGTTCAGGGGACGGAAGAAATTCAGACATCCGATATTTCCTCAACCACGACCATGAAATCCAAGCTCAGGCAATTCTCAATCGCAATCCTCGCCGCAGCACTTGCAGCCTGCGGCGGCTCCGGCGGCACGGACGGCAACACCGCGACGGCCACTATGGTGCCCGGCGCACCCACTGGGATCACGGCCACGGCCGGCAACACGAGCGCGAGCATCGCGTTCAGCGCGCCCGCCTCCGACGGTGGGGCAGCGATCAATGGCTACACGGCAAGCTGCGCGGCGGCGGGCGCAACCCGCACGGGCACGGCCAGCTCGAGCCCGATCGCCGTGACCGGATTGACCAACGGCGTCACCTACGCCTGCTCCGTGCTCGCCACCAACCGGATCGGGAACAGTGCCACCTCAGAAGCGGTAAACGTCACGCCCGGCGCCGCGCCACCTTCGGGACCCGCGTTCACGATGGCGCAGACCTTGTCCGATGGCGCGCAGAGAACCACGCTCGCCTTCTCAGGCCTCGCGATGATGACGGGCAACCTCGAGGCGCAGTCTTTTTTCCCGCCGGGGAAGGTCGCCGACTACACAGGCTTCCAGTACCTCCGCGACAACGACCCGGACAACATGGGGCACAACACCAGTTTCCTGACGCGGGTCGCCAATAACGTCATCTTCATCCTGAACGACAGCCAGATCACGAAGCTGAAGACGCTGGCCGCCGCGCAGCTCGCCCAGATCGATCTGTACGGCTACAAGCGCTACCCGCTGATGAAGGCGTTCCGGCGCGTTCTCGACAGCGACCTGCCGGCGGGCTCCGCAGGCCTGAACCTGAACGCCGTCAAGAAAGCATCGCGCGAGCTGTACCTGATCGACGGCCAGATCAGCTTCGACCGCGCTGTGCTCTATGCCGACGTGCTGCGCTCGATGGACTCGACGCAAAAGGCCTACCTCGACGCGATGAAGGGCAAGGGCTGGTCGTCTTGGCCCAACATCACGGACGAGCAGATCAAGACCAAGATGAGCGGGTTGCCACAGGGCACGGCCGTGGCCGTGATGACCTATGCCGGCGATCTGTTCAGCTGGTACGCGGGCTCGCTGGACGCCGATGTCTACTTCTGCCCGGAACGCCACGGCACCTATTTCGGCTCCTTCTACATCAAGGACGCGCCCGCTATCGGCCATGAGGGCTACAGCATCGACGAGCAACTCACCGCCACCGCGGGCGCCGCACTGAGCGACAGCGCGAAGGGGTATGTGACGTCGGAGCAGGCTGCCGCGATGTCGAGCCTGGTCGATAAGCAGAAGGCCAATCTGTATTCGTCGCCGACTTCCAATATCGTCCAGGCGCGAACGCAGATCGCCGCGCAGCTGCGGAGCCTGCTGACCGGCACGGCATCGGTGGACGCGGTCAAGGCCGAAGTGCTGCGGCTGTCCGCCATCTATGGCGATCTGGACGGCGAGAACAACCATGCGTACGCGACCGTCTTCACGCAGGTCTACCGGACACTGAGCGCCGACCAGAAGACACGGTTGGCAACCCTGCGCAAGTCGATCATGTCCGGTACCTACGCGGACGGAACGCCGTTCGACTATTCGGTGAGCGCGACGTTCTATCTCTACTCCGGAGTCATCAAGGACACGAGCGTACTTACGCCCTACATCGCCAACGCCGACTTCCTGTTCTTCGAGCCGTGACATGGACGCGACCGCGCCCGATCGAAGCGCCGGCTCCGGAGTCGAATCGCGGGATTGCCGCGTGCACCTGATGAGGCTGAGCCGAGTCGCCCTGCTGCTTGCTATGTTCGGCCTCGTCGCGACCGACCTCTGCCAAGCCCAGACGCGCGATGAGCCGCCGCCGCGGCGCGAGGACCGTCGCCCGCCGCGCGACCCGGTCCAGCGCTACTCGATCGAGCAGGCAACATCGGAGCGCGCGCAGCTGCACACCATCGCGTTCAACGGCCTGGCCTTTCTCACCGGCGACTTCGCCGCGGACACCTTTCTGCCGCCGGGCAAGGTGTCGGACTACTTCGGCTTCCAGTACATGCGCGATATCGACGCCGCGGGGGCTGGCCACAACACCTCGTTCCTCACCCGCATTGCGCACAACATGCTGGCGGTGCTGACGCCGGAGCAGCGCGCCAGGCTCATCGCGCTGGGACGCGAGCAGCAGGCCGACGTAAGACGCTTTGCCGAGATGCGATTGCCGCTGATCAAGGCCTTTCGCCAGAACCTCGCGGGCGAACTGCCGGCGGGCAGCCCGGGGTTGGACCGCGCCGCCGTGATGCGCTACTCGGCAGAACTCTATGCGCTGGACGGACGGATCGCGCTGCAGCGCGCGCACGGGATGGCAGAAGTGCTGCGCTCCCTCACGGAAAGCCAGCGCCTGCAGCTCGCGCGACTGAAGTTCGGCGACTCCCGGACCTGGCCCCAGGTGGGCGAGCCACCCGAGCGCCGCGGCCAGCCGCGTGAACTCGACGTAGCCCTGATGACGTATGCGAGCGAGATGTTCGCGTGGTACGCCGGCTCGCTCGAGGCCGACACGTACTTCTGCCCCGAGCGGCACGGCATGTACTTCGGAGGATTCGGACTGAAGACCGCGCCAGCGATGGGAAAGCGGGATTTCGCGATCAGCACCGCGTTGACGGGCGATGGCGGCGCCGACTTCCTTGCCGTGCTCACTGACGAGCAGCGCCGCCACATCGGCGTACTGCCCGCCCTGCAACGTGCGCAACTCGCCGCGATCGTCGAATTGCGGCGAGCGATCGCCACCGAACTGAGGCGCGAACTGGCCGGCGCAAGCGCCGATGCGGCCAAGGTGCTTGCCTGGTCACGGCGCTATGGCGAACTCGATGGCGAGATGTCGTACCTCGACGCGACGGCATTCGCGGCAGTGGACAGGATGCTGATGCCGTCCCAGCGCGAAGCCCTGACGCGGATGCGCGACAACCAGCCCGACGGGCCGCGCGGCCCGTTCCTGTACTCGGCGCCGCTCGATGCCGCCGTGCTGGCCCGAATGCAGAGCACGAAGGCCTTCTTTGCCGCGGCTGACCAAGGCTCACAGGGCAAGCGCTGATCGACCTGAACGCCGACGGCTGCGCATCGTGAATCCGCTGCAATACCTCGCCTGCATCAGTCCGGCCCTGTTGCTCGTGTCCTGCGGCGGCGCGGGCGTGTCCGTCGAGCCCCTGTCGCCTCAAGTCACCGCTTCACTGCCTTCCAGCGGCAGCGGTGGAGCGACCGGGTCGTTTCGCGGCAACGTGGTGCTGGGCAGCCCGACTGCCGAGTCGGTCCGCGCCAACGTGTACGCGCCCGACCAGAGCGGCGAGATTGCCATCGGTCTGGCGCGTCGCACGGCCTCGGCGGTAGAGCGTATGGATCGCAGCGCGGATCGGCCTCTTCGAGTACCCGACCCGCGGTGCAGGCTCGGCCCATTGCGGCGCGTCCGTCTGTGGAGTTCAAGCAGAGGAGCGGTGGTCGCAGCTCGAGGCAGACGTCGCGGAACGCAAGCTCGCGATCGATCCCGTAGCGCATCGATCCCCTAAGAGCTGAAATCGGCCGACACAGCCCCTGAACGCAGGCTCCGCCAAGCAGATTGGCGAAATCTTTCGTCGCACTGAAGCGCCGTCGGGCCGCAGAGTGAGAGGCTCATACTTTTTCCTCGTGGTCTTCGATGCCGACCCGGGGTGTCATAGCGAAATGAAGCGCATCGCGACTTGCGACGCGACGGGCTGCGACTGCCATGACTTCAACACGGTCTATCGCGACGACTCGAGCTTTGATGTCGTCGCGTTCACGGCAATGCAAATTCCCGGCATCGATACGCGCCGCCATCCCCCAGCGCTGCGGGCACTCGTCATCCCGGCGGCATTCCGATCGGCCGGGAAGCAAACTCGATGCACCGTGCCTGCGAGAACGTGTCGATTCAGATCGGTCGCCTCCTGCGCTCTGGCTCCAATGCCAAGTTCGAGTGAGACACGTCGCGCAGACGGCCTGCCTCAATTCGCGGAGCCGGGGTCAGGTCTCCCCACGCCCTTGCGACCAAATTCGCGAATCAGGAACTCTTCGTCGGCAGGAGAGAGGTCGAAGCGCTGGCAGGCCTGCTGAATGAGCGATGGCGTCCAGGTCCCCTGCTCGGCAAGCCAGGCGACCGCGCGGCGCAACGCGTCGCCCTCGGGGACGACGGGCGCGATCGGCATCGGTCACGCAACGAAGCTGTTCACGGCGACAGTCCGCCGGAATCGTGCAACGGAGCAACTCCCGCGATGGCGGCCCCGCACACGGTGCCGCTGCAAGGGACCGCCGTTGCACGCATCGTGATGACATTGAAGGGGCACGTCGACTCGCATTCCCCGCAACCGGTGCAGCGATCACTGTCGTGCAGCGTGGAAAACTTGTACCAGCCCTGCCGTTCAAGCGACAGCAAGTGAAGGTCGCAGGCGGAAACGCACCACCCGCATCCGGTGCAGCGGGTGGTGTCGATTTCCGGAAGTGCTCTGAGTGCCGAGATCACTCTTGCCTGCGAAGTTGAATGACTGCGCGACCGACAGAATAACCAACCCCGCAGTTCCTGGCATACGCGACCCGGACGGGATGCCGCGCACGTCGGCAGCCGCGAACATCGGCTTCTGCACCGCCGGCCGGCCGCGTCTGCGGTAGCCTCGGGCGGGAGCGACGCAACAGACCGAATGACCAATCAGTCGAGAGAGGCATTCACCGTGACGACACCAGACGTCGCGGCAAGGCCGCGCGCGGTCCTGTTCGACGTCGACGGCACGCTGGCGGAGACCGAGCGCGACGGTCACCGCGTCGCCTTCAATCGCGCGTTCGCCGACGCGGGACTGCCCTGGCACTGGGACGTCGCGCTGTACGGGAAGCTGCTGGCGGTGACCGGCGGGCGCGAGCGGATCACGCACTTCGTCGCCCAGACCGATCCGCAATGGCTCGTGCGTCCGCAGGCCGCTCACGAAATCGTCGCGCTGCACCAGCGCAAGAACCTGCACTACGCGCAGATCGTTCGTGCAGGCGAGCTGGTATTGCGACCGGGATTGACACGGCTGCTCGATGCCCTGGAGGAGCACAACCTGCTGCTCGGCATCGTCACCACGACCAGCCGCTCGAATCTCGACGCGCTGATCGCCGCAACCCTGGGCGACGCCGCACTGGGCCGGTTTGCGACGATCGTCTGCGGCGAAGACGTCGCCCGCAAGAAGCCCGATCCGGAGGCCTATCACCTCGCGCTGCGACGGCTCGGCCTCGACCCCGCGGACTGCATCGCGGTGGAAGACTCCGCCAACGGCCTGCGCGCGGCGCGCGCGGCGGGAATCGCCGCTGTGATCGTGCGCAGCATCTATACGCGGGACGACAACTTCGATGGTGCGCTGGCCGTGTTCGACGAATTCGCCGCCGACGGGCCGGCCGACGCACGCACACGCGCGCTCGATGCCGAATTCCTCTGCCGGCCCCGCCGGCTCACGGCGTGATCCGAGCGACGCGATATACATCACGAAGAGTCGGGCCTGCGGCGGCCAACCCCCCGGGC
>JBAIYN010000708.1:0-3717 GCA_037915775.1 Burkholderiales bacterium
CATGCGTCCACGCATGGCCTTTACAACTCATCGCTTGAGCACGACGCCTGCGGGGTCGGTTTCGTTGCGAACATCAAGGGGAAGGCCAGCCACGCGCTGATCCAGCAGGCGCTGCTGATCCTCGAGAATCTCGACCACCGCGGCGCAGTCGGCGCCGACCCGCTGTGCGGCGATGGTGCCGGGATCCTGATCCAGATCCCCGACGCGTTCTATCGCCGCGAACTGGCAAAGCTCCGCATCACGCTGCCGCCGCCGGGCGAGTACGGCGTGGGCATGATCTTTCTGCCGCGCGAGAACGCCTCGCGGCTCGCCTGCGAGCAGGAACTGGAGCGCACCGTGCGGGCAGAAGGGCAGGTCGTCCTCGGTTGGCGCGACGTGCCGGTCGATCACGAGATGCCGATGTCGCCCTTCGTGCGCGACAAGGAACCCGTGATCCGGCAGATCTTCATCGGTCGCGGCTCGGACGTCATGGTGCCCGCCGCTCTCGAGCGCAAGCTTTATGTGATCCGCAAGACCGCCAGCCACAAGATCCAGGCGCTGAGGCTCAAGCACGGCAAGGAGTACTTCGTGCCGTCCATGTCGGCGCGCACCGTCGTCTACAAGGGGTTGCTGCTGGCCGACCAGGTCGGCCGCTACTACCGCGACCTCCGCGAGCCGGAAGTCGTTACCGCGATCGCACTGGTGCACCAACGATTCTCCACCAACACTTTTCCTTCGTGGGAACTGGCGCACCCGTACCGGATGATTGCCCACAACGGCGAGATCAACACGGTCAAGGGCAACTTCAACTGGATCCGCGCGCGCGAAGGCGTGATGGCGTCCCCGGTGCTGAAGGACGATCTGAAGAAGCTGTGGCCGCTGATCTACGCCGGCCAGTCCGATACCGCGTGCTTCGACAACTGCCTCGAGTTGCTGACGATGGCGGGCTATCCGCTCGCGCACGCCGTGATGATGATGATCCCGGAGGCGTGGGAACAGCACACGCTGATGGACGAGAACCGTCGCGCGTTCTACGAATACCACGCGGCGATGATGGAGCCATGGGACGGCCCGGCGGCGATCGCGTTCACCGACGGCGTGCGCATCGGCGCCACGCTCGACCGCAACGGCCTGCGCCCGGCGCGCTACATCGTCACCGACGATGACATGGTCGTGATGGCCTCCGAGGTCGGTGTGCTGCCGATTCCCGAGAGCAAGATCGTCAAGAAGTGGCGCCTGCAGCCGGGCAAGATGTTCCTGATCGATACCGAGCAGGGCCGCATCATCGACGACGCCGAGATCAAGGAGCAGCTCGCCAAGAGCCAGCCGTACAAGGAGTGGATCCGACGCATTGCGATCAAGCTCGATGCGCTGGCGCTCGACGGGGACGCGAAGTCGGCGGCGCGGCTGGACGTGCCGCTGCTCGACCGCCAGCAGGCGTTCGGCTACACGCAGGAGGACCTGAAGCTGTTGATGGCTCCGATGGCGGAAGCCGGCGAAGAGGCGATCGGCTCGATGGGCAACGACAGCGCGCTGCCCGTGCTGTCCGACCGTGCCAAGCCGATCTACAACTACTTCAAGCAGCTGTTCGCGCAGGTCACGAACCCACCGATCGACCCGATCCGTGAGCAGCTGGTGATGTCGCTGGTGAGCTTCGTCGGACCCAAGCCCAACCTGCTGGACATCAACAACATCAATCCGCCGATGCGCCTCGAAGTCAGCCAACCGGTGCTCGACTTCAAGGACATGGCCAAGATTCGCCACATCGAGCAGTACGCATCCGGGAAGTTCCGCAGTTACGAAGTGGACATCTGCTATCCGGTCGGCTGGGGCAAGGAAGGGGTCGAAGCTCGGCTCGCTTCGCTGTGCGCCGAGGCGGTCGACGCGGTGCGCGCCGGCTACAACATCCTGATCGTCTCTGACCGCAAGCTCGATTCAAACTGCGTCGCAATGCCGGCGCTGCTCGCCACGAGCGCACTGCACCAGCACCTGATCGACGCCGGTTTGCGCACCGCGACGGGGCTCGTGGTCGAAACCGGTTCGGCGCGCGAGGTACATCACTTCGCGCTGCTCGCGGGCTACGGCGCCGAGGCGATCCACCCGTATCTGGCGATGGAAACGCTCGCGGCCCAGTACGCGGGGAAGCCCGGCGGAATCGATCCCGACAAGGCGATCAAGAATTACATCAAGGCGATCGGCAAGGGGCTGCAGAAGGTCATGTCCAAGATGGGCATATCGACCTACATGTCGTACTGCGGCGCGCAGATCTTCGAGGCGGTGGGGCTGAACCGCGAACTGGTCGACAAGTACTTCCGCGGCACCGCGAGCAACATCGAGGGCATCGGCCTGTTCGAAGTGATGGAAGAGGCGGTGCGCACGCACCAGGCAGCGTTCGGCGCCGACCCCGTGCTGGCCAACATGCTCGACGCCGGCGGCGATTATCAGTGGCGTACGCGCGGCGAAGAACACATGTGGACGCCGGATGCGATCGCGAAGCTGCAGCACTCGACCCGCGCGAACTCGTACCAGACCTACAAGGAATACGCGCAGATCATCAACGACCAGAGCAGGCGGCGCATGACGCTGCGTGGCCTGTTCGAATTCAGGGTCGATCACAAGCGCGCGATTCCGCTGGACGAGGTGGAGCCGGCGAAGGAGATCGTCAGGCGTTTCGCCACTGGCGCTATGTCGTTGGGCTCAATCTCGACCGAGGCGCACTCCACGCTCGCGATCGCGATGAACCGCATCGGCGGCAAAAGCAACACGGGCGAAGGCGGCGAGGACCCGCGTCGTTACGCGCAGGAACTGCGCGGCATCGCGATCAAGCGCGGCGATACTCTGGCCAGCGTGCTCGGAGCCGAGCGCGTCGAGGTCGAAGTTCCGCTGCAGGAGGGCGACTCGCTGCGTTCGAAGATCAAGCAGGTCGCCTCCGGACGCTTCGGCGTGACTGCGGAGTACCTGGTCAGCGCCGACCAGATCCAGATCAAGATGGCGCAGGGTGCCAAGCCGGGCGAGGGCGGGCAACTGCCCGGGCACAAGGTGAGCGAATACATCGCCGAACTGCGCTTCTCGGTGCCGGGCGTGGGTCTGATCTCGCCGCCGCCGCACCACGACATCTATTCGATCGAGGATCTGGCGCAGCTGATTCACGACCTGAAGAACGCGAATCCGCGCGCGTCCATCAGCGTGAAGCTGGTGAGCGAGGTCGGCGTGGGAACCGTGGCTGCGGGGGTGGCAAAGGCGAAGTCGGATCACGTGACGATTGCCGGCCACGACGGCGGCACCGGGGCGTCACCCGTTTCGTCGATCAAGCACGCCGGCACGCCGTGGGAGCTTGGGCTCGCCGAGACGCAGCAGACCCTGGTGCTGAACCGCCTGCGCGGCCGCATCGCGGTGCAGGTCGACGGCCAGATGAAGACCGGCCGCGACGTGGTGATCGGCGCAATGCTGGGCGCAGACGAATTCGGCTTCGCCACCGCGCCGCTGGTGGTCGAGGGCTGCATCATGATGCGCAAGTGCCACCTCAATACCTGCCCGGTCGGCGTGGCCACGCAGGACCCGCTGTTACGTCGGCGCTTCAAGGGTCAGCCCGAACAAGTGGTCAACTACTTCTTCTTCGTTGCCGAGGAGGTGCGCGAGATCATGGCGCAGCTCGGCATCCGCAGGTTCGACGAACTGATCGGCGCGACCCATCTGCTGGATACGAAGAAGGGCATCGACCACTGGAAGGCGAAGGGC
>JBAIYN010000532.1:0-17856 GCA_037915775.1 Burkholderiales bacterium
TGACGCCATCGACGTCGATGCCGCGGGCGGCAATGTCGGTGGCGATCAAGGTGCGCAGCTTGCCGTCGCGGAAGGCGGCGAGGACGCGCTCGCGCTGGTTCTGCGACTTGTTGCCGTGGATGGCTTCGGCGGCAAAGCCCGCCTTTTGCAGCCCGCGTACGACCTTGTCTGCGCCGTGCTTGGTGCGGGTGAAAACCAGGACACGATCGACAGGCTCGCTCTTGAGCAGTTCGGCGAGCAGCGCCTGCTTGGCGGCCTTGTCGGTATGGATCACGCGCTGGGCGATGCGCTCGACCGTGGTCGACTGGGGTGTGACCGCAACGCGGGCGGGATCGCGCAGCATGGAGCCGGCGAGCTGCACGATCTGCTGCGGCATGGTGGCCGAGAAGAACAGCGTCTGCCGGTCCTTCGGCAGCATGGCGACGATGCGCTTGATGTCGTGGATGAAGCCCATGTCGAGCATGCGGTCGGCTTCGTCAAGCACCAGCACCTCGACGTGCGACAGGTCGACGGTGCGCTGGCCGTGGTGGTCGAGCAGGCGGCCTGGTGTGGCGACGAGTACGTCCACACCGCTCTTCAGCGCGGCGAACTGGGGATTGATCGATACGCCGCCGAACACGACGGTCGACTTCAGCGGCAGGTGCTTGCCGTAGACGCGCACGCTTTCCTCGACCTGTGCGGCGAGTTCGCGCGTCGGCGTCAGGATCAGTGCGCGGATGTGGCGCCTGCCGGTGACCGGCGTGGCCGCCAGCCGCTGCAGGATCGGCAGCACGAACCCGGCGGTCTTGCCGGTGCCGGTCTGCGCGCCGGCGAGCAGGTCTCGGCCTGCGAGGACGGCGGGGATCGCCTGCTGCTGAATGGGCGTCGGCGTGGTGTAGCCGACATCGCTCGTCGCGCGCACGAGGGCGTCGGACAAGCCAAGGCTTGCAAAACTCATGATGTCTTTCGGTGGTCGGCCTGCCGCGGGGCGCATTGCGCCACTGCGTTCATCGACCAGCCGATTGCAGACAAACGGGGTAATCAGGTGGAGCCGGTACTTCTCATCGGCCCCGTCAGGATTGACAGCGGCAAAGGCATCTCGATCGGGAATCGAGGGCGCTGGTCACATGCCGCGTGAACGCAGTGTACCAGTTGCCGGCTGCGGCTTGTCCGATCTGCCACGGCGGCTCGGCGTGGTCAGATCGGCCGGGTCCGCAATTGCAGCCAGGCGAGCGCGTCGCCCGCCACCAGCGGCGCAAGGCGACGTCTCACTTCGGCGTGATAGGCATTCAACCACGCGACCTCGTCGTCGCCCAGCAGCGCGCGCTCGATGCAGCGCGTGTCGATCGGACACAGCGTCAAAGTCTCGAACTTGAGGAATTCGCCGAACTCGCCGCTCTGCGCCGGCACGTTCAGCACCAGGTTCTCGATGCGAACGCCCCAGCGGCCGGGGCGATAGATGCCCGGCTCGTTGCTGGTGATCATGCCCGGCTCCATCGCGGTCGCCGGCTCCGGCGGCAGATGCGGCGTGATGCCGTGCGGCCCCTCGTGCACGTTCAGCGCATAGCCGACCCCGTGGCCGGTGCCGTGGCCGTAATCGATGCCCGCGGCCCAGATCGGCGCGCGCGCCAGGGTGTCGAGCAGTGGCGAGCGCGTGCCGCGCGGGAAGACCGCCAGCGACAGACGGATCATGCCCTTCAGCACCAGCGTGTAATCGGTGCGCTGCTCCGCTGTCGTGGTACCGATCGGCACCACGCGCGTGATGTCGGTCGTGCCGTACGCATATTGCGCGCCCGAGTCGATCAGCAGCAGCCCGTTGCCCGCGTGGCCGGCGTCGACGATCACCGCGTGCGACTCCGCGGTTGCGCGATAGTGCGGCAGCGCGCCGTTGGCATTGAAGCCGGCGATGGTCGGGAAGCTCGGGCTGATGAAGCCGGGGCGCTTGGCGCGCGCCGCCGTGATCCGGTCGTCGATCGTCAGTTCGGTGATTCGTTCTCCGCGCGCCAGCGCCTGCTCGAGCCAGGCAAAGAATTCGCACAGCGCGGCGCCGTCCTGCTCCATCGCGCGGCGAACATGCTCGGTCTCCTGCGCCGTCTTGCGGCTCTTGGCCAGCGTCGACGGATTGATGGCCTCGACCACGCGCACCTGCGCCGGCACCTTGTTGCGCAGCCCGAGGGTAACGCGCTTCGGATCGATCAGCAGCGAAGCGCCTGCGGGCAGGCCCGCCACCGCCGATGCCGCCCATTCGTACGGTCGCACGTCGACACCTTCGCCTTCGAGGCGATCCGCGAGCTGGGGCGGCACCTTGCCTTCGCCGACGAACAGCGAGCTTCGCTCCGGCCCGATCAGCGCGTGCGCGACGAACACCGGGTTGTAGGGCACGTCGGCGCCGCGCAGGTTGAACAGCCAGGCGATGTCGTCCAGCGTGCTGACGAGGTGCCAACTCGCGCCGGCCTGCATCATTTCCGCGCGCAGCGCGGCCAGCTTGTCGACGCGCGGCACGGGCGCGTAGTCGCCGGCGTGCTCGCGGATCGGCTCCATCGGCAGCGCCGGCCGGTCCGGCCAGACGCGATCCAGCAGGTCGATGTCGGTGCGCAATCGAATGCCGCGCGGCGTGAGCTTCTCGTCCAGCGCGCGCGCCTGCGCCAGCGCCAGCACGGCGCCGTCGACGCCGACGACCGATCCCTGCGGAAGATGCATGGCCAGCCAGTCGACATACGCGCTGCTGCCGGCGGCGCCGACCCGCATGACCTCGATGCCGGTGCCGGCGGTCTGGGTCTCGGCCTGCACCCAGTAGCGGCTATCGACCCACAGCCCGGCGAAATCCGCGGTGACGATCAGCGTGCCGGCCGAGCCGGTGAATCCCGACAGCCAGACGCGGCTCTGCCAGCGCGCGGGCAGGTATTCGGACAGATGCGGATCGGCGGACGGCACCAGCCAGGCCGCGATCGACTCGGCCTGCATCGCGCCGCGCAGGGCATCGACGCGGCGACGGATTTCGGTTCGGGGAGCAGCGAGCGTATCCATCGGCGGCAAGAGTGAACTCCGAGGGCGCGCAGTCTACGCCGCGCCCATCGGTCACTGGCGGGCGGCGCCAGGCGGCCTAATACACCCGCATGAAAGACAAGTCGCCGCCGACGGAGTTACCTTGAAGCCCTGCAGACGAATGCGCAGCGGCCGCCCGGCGCTCCGTCCTCCAAGCCCGGCCCGGCCGACCGCCACGCATCGTCTGCAACCATCATCTGTGTTCTCCCCCGACCTCGCCGCGTGCGCCCCACGCGGCGTTTTTTTTCTCGGGTGCATGATGTTCACGTGGACCGAGTCAAGCGCGGCTGCGCCTCCACTGCCACAGGCCATCGACGGCGAACAGCGCCAGCGCGAGCCAGATCAGGCCGTAGCCGACAGCCTTTGACGCGGAAAACGGCTCGTGGAACAGCCACACGCCGAGCAGCAACTGCAGGGTCGGCGAGATGTACTGAAGGATGCCGAGGTGCGCGAAGGGGATCCGGCGCGCGCTCGCCGTGAAGAGCAGCAGCGGCGTGGCGGTCACCGGACCGGCCGCGGCGAGCAGCCACTGCGTGGCCGCGGAGCCGCCGCCGAACGAGTTCTGCCCCTGCGCCGCGAGCCAGTACAGATAGGCGAGCGCGAGCGGGAACAGCAATGTGGTCTCGACCGTAAGTCCCTCGATCGCGCCCAGCGTCGTCTTCTTGCGCAGCAGGCCGTAGATCGCCCACGTGATCGCCAGCGCCAGGCCGATCCACGGCAGCCTGCCGGCGTCCCAGGTCAGCCAGGCGACGCCGGCCGCTGCGATCGCCGCCGCAGTCCACTGCGATCGGCGCAGCCGCTCGTGCAGCACGAATGCGCCGATCAGCACGTTCACCAGCGGGTTGATGAAGTAGCCGAGGCTGGCATCAACGACATGGTTGGCGTTGATCGCCCAGATGTACAGCCCCCAGTTGACCGTCACCAGCGCGGCGGTCGTCACGAAGGTCGCCAGCAGGCGCGGGCGGCGCGCCATCTCGGCCACCCACTGCCAGCGCCGCAGCAGGAGCAGCAGCAGCGCGCACACCAGCAGCGACCAGGCCATCCGGTGCGCGAGGATCTCCGGCGCCGGCACGCCCTGCAGGGCCTTGAAATAAACCGGCGACACGCCCCATAGCAGGTAGGCGGCGACCGCGTACAGGACGCCCGGATTCATGGGAAGCGCGGAACAGGCATGGCGCACATTATCGCGGAGCCTGGTCGTGGCCGACGGCAAGCAAATAGTTGACAATGGCAAGCATCGGCGCAGGAGCCGGCGCCCGCCGGAGACGAACATGACCGAGCAATCGCTGGAACGCGACATCGACCAGATGCGCGGGTTCAACCGCTTCTACACGCAGAAGATCGGCGTGCTGAGCGAAGGTCTGCTCGACAGCCCGTTTGCGTTGACCGAGGTGCGCGTGCTGTGGGAGCTCGCGCACCGCGGCGACACGACCGCCGGCGAACTGGCGCGCGCGCTCAATCTCGACCCGGGCTACCTGAGCCGGATCGTGGCCGGATTCGGCCGGCGCGGCTTGGTCGCGCGCACGGTCTCCGCAACCGACCGCAGGCGCCAGCAGCTCGCGCTGACCAAGCGGGGCCGGCGTGCGTTCGCGCCCCTGGACCGGCGTTCGCACGACGAAGTCGGCGCACTGCTGCAGCGGCTGACGCCCGAGGAGCGGCGCCGCCTGCTGGCGGCGATGCGCACGGTCGAATCGCTGCTCGGCGACCGCAGCGCCCGCGCCGCGCCGTACCTGCTGCGATCGCACCGCCCGGGCGACATCGGCTGGGTCATTGCGCGCCACGGCGCGCTGTATCACGAGGAATACGGCTGGGACCAGTCGTTCGAGGCGCTGGTCGCCGAGATCGCGGCGAAGTTCCTGCGCAATTTCGATCCGCAGCGCGAGCACTGCTGGATCGCCGAACGCGACGGGGTGCCGATCGGTTCGGTGTTCTGCGTGGCGCAAAGCCGGCGCGTGGCCAAGCTGCGCCTGCTGCTGGTCGAGCCCGCCGCGCGCGGGACCGGCCTCGGTAGCGCGCTGGTCGGCGAGTGCATCCGCTTTGCGCGCGGCGCCGGATATCACAGGCTGACGCTGTGGACGAACGACATCCTCGTGGCCGCGCGGCACATCTACGAGCGCTTCGGCTTCCGCCTTGTCAAGGAAGAAAAACACAACAGCTTCGGCCACGACCTGGTGGGACAGTACTGGGACCTGGCGCTGCGGTGATGCGCGCACTTCCGATGCTGGCGGCCGCCGCGGTCGGCGTGCAGGTCGGCGCGGCGATCGTCGCGACGCGTTTCGTGATCGGCGAGACCACGCCAGCGGCGCTTGCCCTGCTGCGCTATGCGATCGGGCGCGCATGCCTGGTGCCGTTTGCGCTGGCCGGCGCGCGGGCGCGCTTCGCGTGCCGCGACCTGGTGCCGATCGCGCTGCTCGGCATCGGGCAGTTCGGCGTGCTGATCGCGCTGCTGAACTACGGATTGCAGTTCACGTCCTCCGCGCGCGCCGCGCTGCTGTTCTCGACGATGCCGCTGGCGACGATGGTGCTCGGTGCGGTGTTCGGGCACGAGCGCCTGTCGGCGCGCAGCATCTTCGGGGTCCTGCTGACGATCGCCGGGATCGGTTTCGTGCTGGGCGAGAAGCTCCTGACCGACGCGAGCCGGCACGAGTGGATCGGCGCCCTCGCGGTGCTTGCCAGCGCAGGTACCGGCGCGCTGTGCAGCGTTCTTTATCGACCGTACCTGCGCCGCTATCCGACGGTGCCGGTCGGCACGCTTGCGATGTTCGCCTCCGTGCTGGCGCTCGCACTGCTGGCGGGCGGCGAGGGCTTCTTCGCGCGGCGGCCGCATTTCTCCGCGGCCGGGTGGGGTGCGGTGCTGTTCATCGGCGCCAGCAGCGGCATCGGTTACTTCCTCTGGCTATGGGCGTTGCGTCACGCCGATCCGACCCGGGTCACGATCTTCCTTTCGCTCAGTCCGCTCACTGCGGCGCTGCTGGGCGCCCTGCTGCTCGGCGAACCCGTGACCGGTTGGCTGCTGCTCGGTCTCGTCTGCATCGTTGCCGGCCTGTGGGTCGCGCAACGACCGCCCGCGCAGGCCGGGCGACGCTGATTCAGATCCACCCCAGCGCACCCGCGACGCCGCCCGCCGCGATCATCCACAGCAGATGGATGCGCGTACGCCAGACAAGCAGCGCAGCCGGGATCGTCAGCAGCAGATGCTGCCAGCCCGGCGTCTGCGAACTCAGCAGCCAGCCGGTCGCGAGCAGCAGCGCGATCACCAGCGGCGCCATGCCGGCGTTGAACGCCCGCAGGCCGCGGCTTTCGCGCCGCGCATGACCCCAGCGCGCGACCGTGTAGGCGAGCGTGGTCGACGGCAGCAGAATGCCGAGCAGCGTGACCGCCGCGCCGACGAGGCCGGCCGCCTGATAGCCCATCACGGCGACGAACAGCACGTTCGGCCCGGGCGAGGCTTGCGCGATCGCGATCGACGCGTTGAACTGCGCGTCGGTAAGCAGGCCCATCTGCGTGACCATCACCCGATACATGTCGGGCGCGACCACGATTGCTCCCCCGATCGACAGCAGCGACAGCAGCAGGAAGTGGCCGAACAAGCTCGCCAGATCGGCGGCGGGCAACGAGCCGATCATCGTGATCCGCCCCGGGATGCGGCGGTGCCGATGCGCCACCAGGCCACGCTGCACGAAATGGCGCCGAGCGCGAGCAGAACCCACACCAGGGGCAGCCGCAGCCAGGCGACCGCGACGAACGTCGCCGCCGCGAAGCCGATGCATGCCGGCAATCCGAGCACGTTGGTGCGCAGCGCCTGCGCGAGCCGCAGCGCGGTGCCGATGATCAGTCCCGCCGCGACCGCGCCCATGCCCTTCAGCGCGCCGGCGACGGCTGGGTGTACCGCAAAGTGCGTGTAGAGAAATGTGATTGCAAGCACGATGACGAGCGGAACCGTCATCATGCCGGCCAGCGCGGCGAAGGCACCGCGCCAGCCGAAGTAGCGATCGCCGACCATCAGTGCCACGTTGCAGACGTTCGGTCCCGGAAGGACCTGGCCGAGCGCCAGCATTTCGACGAACTGCGCGGGTGTCAGCCAGCGTTTCTGCTCGCACAGAACGCGCTGCGTGACGGCGAGAACGCCGCCGAAACCCTGCAGGGCGAGCAGCGTGAAGGTGACGAACAGGTCGCCCGGCGATGCAGGCCGGGCGGATGGGGAATCCGGCGACACGCGCGAATCGTACCCGTCAGTGCGCCAGCGCTCCCAGCGTCGCGGGAGCGCTGCTGCGGCTGGCCTGCAGCGTGACCTCGAACCAGAACACCGATCCCTTCCCAAGGGCGCTGTGGACGCCGATCGAACCTTCCATCAGTTCGATCAGGTGCTTGCAGATCGCAAGTCCAAGACCGGTGCCGCCATAGCGGCGCGTGGTCGACGTGTCGGCTTGGGTGAACGGCGTGAACAGGCGCTGCTGCTCGACATCGCTCAGCCCGATGCCGGTGTCGGCCACCTCGAACCGCAGCCGGCAGGTGCCGATGTCGGGCGGTTCGTGCGGAACGCACTGCAGGCGGATCTCGATGCGTCCGCTCGATGTGAATTTCAGCGCGTTGGCGACGAGATTGGTCAGCACCTGCCGGAAGCGTCCCGCGTCGCCTAGCACCTCTCCCGGCACGTCGTCGGATATCTGCGCCCGCAGCTCGACGCCCTTGGCGCGCGCGGTCTCGGTGAACAGGGCGGCGACGTCGTGCACGGGCTGGCGCGGATCGAAGGGAGCATTTTCCAGGGTCAGCCGGCCGGCCTCCATGCGCGAGAACTCCAGCACGTCGTTCAGGACGCGCAACAGGCCGTTGGCCGATTCGTAAGCGACCCGGGCAAAGTGCTTCTGCTGCGCATCGAGCCTGGACTGCTGCAGCAGCTCGAGCATGCCCATCACGCCGTTCAGCGGCGTGCGGATCTCATGGCTCATCGTGGCCAGGAACTGCGACTTCGCGCGCGAACCGGCCTCGGCGTCGGTCTTCGCGGCTTCGAGCTGGGACGTCTTCCGGTGCAGCTCCTGCAGGTAGCGATGCGCGGCCACCTCGGCGTGGTCGCGGCGACGAACGAGGTGTATGAGCGCGGCGGAGATCGCCACCATCAGCACCGTCATCAGGGCGGCGAGCACGCGGTAGGTCCGCTGCTGTGCCAGCACCGGCGCCAGCGACTCGCGCGTCGAGGTGCCGACCGTGACGACGAGCGGGTAGTCGCGCACGACGTGATACGAGAAGATGCGCTCGATGCCGTCGGTCACCGCCGGCGCGACGTAGGAGCCCGTCGACCCGGACTTGATCATCCGGAACAGCAGGCTCTGGCTGATGTCGGCACCCATGCCGTGCTCGCCGCCCGGTGGCAGGCGCACGCGGATCACCCCGTCCAGGCCGGTCAACGCGACGGTGCCGTCGCGTCCAAGGTCGACGTCCTTGTAGAAGTCGGAGAAATAGAACGGGTTGAGCGCGATGCCGACCACGCCGAGCAGCGAACCGTCGGGCTTGTTCGCGCGGCGGGTCACGACGATTGACCAATTGCCGTTCACGCGCGCCAGTACCGGCTTGCCGATGAACATCCTGCCGATATCTTCTCGGCTGTGCACCCTCACGTGTTCGCGATCGCCGAGGTAGGTGCGCGGCGCACCGTGCGAGCCGAGAACGATGTAGCCGGTCTCGTCGGTGATCACGGAGTTGTGGACGAGGGACTTGGGCACCTGCAGCGACGCGAAATACGCTGCCATGTCGAAGCGCGTGCCCTCGCGCTCGAAGCGATCCTTAAGCAACAGTAGCAGTTCGTCGACATACGTAAGTGTGCGAACCGTGTGCTCCTCGAGCACGCGTGCCAGATTCGCGTTCTCGCGCTTGACTTCGACGATCCGGGCGGCGCGTTCTCGCGCGGTCACGACCTCGACCGCGATCCACATCGACGCGACGAGGAGCAGGCAGAACACCACGATCGCAATCACCAGCCCGCTAGGCGCGGGTTGCGGCAATCGATCGGTGGATCGGGCGGGCATCGCGGCCGTGTTCAGCTCCCTCGAAGGAACCCCAACGCGATGGCCTGCCATGTTGCCACTGTTTCGGATCTTTGCGGGAAATTACGACGTCGGGAACCGATCGATGTTGTTAATCTGTCCGGCCGCGGAACTGGCAGGTGGTTCGATGAATGCCGAACGCTCGGGTGTGGTTGTCGGCGCCGATGGGATGCAGCGCTGTTCCTGGTGTGCTTCCAGCGATGACTACGTGGCCTATCACGACCGCGAGTGGGGTTTTCCGGTCGACGACGATCGTCGCCTGTTCGAGAAGATCTGCCTCGAGGGATTTCAGTCCGGGCTGAGCTGGCTCACGATCCTGCGCAAGCGCGATGCGTTCCGCCGGGCGTTTGCGGGCTTTGATTTCACACGGCTGGCCGGATTCGGCGCCGCCGACGTCGAGCGCCTGCTCGCGGACGCGGGCATCGTGCGCCATCGCGGCAAGATCGAATCGACGATCAACAACGCGCGCCGGGCGCTCGAACTGGTCGACGAATACGGCTCGCTGGCCGCCTATTTCTGGAGCTTCGAGCCCGACGCGGATACGCGTCCGTCGCGGCTCGACTGGGCGACGCTGCGGAACATGAGCACGTCACCGGAGGCCGTGGCGCTCAGCCACGATCTGAAGCGCCGCGGCTGGACCTTCGTCGGCCCGACGACCGTCTATGCGTTCATGCAGGCGATGGGACTGGTCAACGATCACCTGGACGGCTGCGCGATTCGCGCGCAGGCGCTGGCCGCGCGTACGCAACTCGATCGGTTGCCGTAGGGACTACTGTTTCTCGGGCGTGACCGACGGTGTCGCTGTCTCTTCCGCCGGCGCGGGTGTGGTCGCGGGCTCTGAACGATGGGCCCGGCGCTCGCGCTTGGCTTCCTGCTTCTTCTTCTTTGCCAGTTCGCGCTGGCGCTTCTCGAACGAGTAGTTGGGTTTTGCCATCGGAACTCCAGGGGCGCTGCGAATGATTGCGGAGTCTGCAGGAAAAGAAACCGCCACGCGAGGTGGCGGTTCTTCGCTTCGAGCCAGCCGGCCTCAGATCACCTTGATCTGCGTGGCCTGGGGACCCTTGGCGCCCGGCGCGACGACGAACTCGACGCGCTGGCCTTCCTGCAGGGTCTTGAAGCCGTTGGACTGGATCGACGAGTAGTGCGCGAACAGGTCCTTGCCGCCGTCTTCAGGCGTGATGAAGCCGAAACCCTTGGATTCGTTGAACCATTTGACCGTACCGGTTGCCATTTAAACATCCTTGAAAGTTGGAAAGAAGGAAAAATGCCCGCCGCACTGCGGCCGACATGCAAACGATCAAGCACGCTTACCGGGGAACAGAGGTGCGACCGGCGGATTTCGGCCGGTCGACGCAGGGAACCTGAGGACTAACGAGACTTAAACGAAAGCAAACCGGAGTTTACGCGAGACCGGGCCCGCTGTCGAAGCGCGCGACCGGCGGCGCGGCGGATGACAGAATGGCTGCGCAGGGGGCCGGCGGCGCGTCGGCCTCCCCGATTGCGGAGACGATTCGATGCTTGCTGCCTTCTACGAACAGACCGGTCCGGCACGCGACGTGCTGCGGGTCGGGGAAGTGCCGACGCCGGTTCCTGCCGCCGGAGAGGTCCGCATCCGCTTGGCGATGTCCGGCGTGAATCCCTCCGACGTCAAGTCACGCGCCGGACTGCGCTCGAAGGTGCTCGCGTTCCCGCGCATCGTGCCGCACAGCGACGGCGCCGGCGTGATCGACGCGGTGGGCGACGGCGTCGCCGCGGCGCGCGTCGGCGAACGCGTATGGACGTGGAACGCGGCCTGGCAGCGCGCCTTCGGAACGGCCGCCCAATACGTAACCCTGCCTTCTGCGCAGGCGGTCGGGTTGCCCGCGAACACTCCGTTCGAGGCCGGCGCCTGCCTCGGGATCCCGGCGCTGACCGCGCTGCATGCGGTGCGCATGGACGGCGGCGTTGCAGGGCGGACGGTGCTGGTCGCCGGCGGTGCCGGCGCGGTCGGTCACTACGCGGTGCAGATGGCGCGCCTGCTCGGCGCACGCCGCGTGATCGCCACAGTGAGCAACGCGCAGAAGGCCGGGCTGGCACGGCAGGCGGGCGCCGACCTCGTGCTCGATTACCGGCGCGATGACGTGATCGCGCGTGTGCGCGAGGACACGGCCGGAGCCGGCGTCGACCGCGTGATCGAGGTGGACTTCGCGGCCAACGTGACGACCGACCTGGCGATCGTGAAGCCCGAGGGCGACCTCGTCGTCTATGGCAGCGGCAAGCCGGAGATATCGGTGCCGTTCTTCCCCGCGATCGCCAAGAACGTACGCGTGCGCTTCTTCATCGTCTATAACCTGACGCCCGCGGATCGCGCCGCGGCGATCGGGCAGCTGACGGCGTGGCTGGATCACGACAAACTGCGGCACAACATTGCGACCCGCATGCCGCTCGCGCGCATCGCCGAAGCGCACGAACTGGTCGAAACCGGCGGCGCGGTGGGCAACGTGGTGATCGATGTCGGATAGTCGGGTCGCGCTCGGCGCGGCACGGATCAGTCGGCCGCGATCAGGTAGACCCCGAGCCCGACCATCACGACGCCGCTGATCAGCTTCAGCCAGCGGCCTTCCTTCTCCTGCAGCCGATGGCGGCTCAGCATTACGACGCCGATGCCGAGCACGATCACGTCGTCTAGCATGTAGGCGGCGTTGTACAGCAGCAGATAGCCGTAATAGCTCGCACGGTCGAGCTGCTGCAGCGTCAGGATGCGCGTGAAAAGCGCCGGGAATCCCGAGGTGCACATGAACTCGACGATCTGCACCAGCCAGGCCAGGATCACCGTGGCGACGATGGCCGCCGGCAGGTTGTGTGCATGCAGGATGCCGCGCATGCGGTTGTAGATGCCGGGCTTGGCGCGCTCCGGGATCGACAGCGAGATGCCACGGCCGAACGCGACGAAATCCTTCATGTTGATCAGTCCGGCGACGATCGCGATCGCCGCGACGATCAGTTGCGATGCGCGCGACAGCCCGATCAGCAGGAACAGGTTCAGCCACGCCGTCATGAACAGGAAGTACGCGATCCCTTCGACCAGCACGAACGTGCCGGCGATCGCGAGCATGCGGGGCCGGTCGTTCAGCGGCGCGAGCAGCGAAATCATCAGCACCAGCACCCACATCGAGCAGGGGTTGAAACCGTCCAGCAGGCCCATTGCCAGCGTGAAGACCGGCAGTCCGACGCCGTCGAGCGTGAGCCTCGCGCCGAAGAACGACAGCTCGAACCGCTCCGGCTGAGTCGGCTCCGCGGCGGGAGCGCGACAGGCGAGGCTTTCTTCCGCGTCGCACGTTCCGGCGTCGGCGGACGCGGGCGGCTTGTTGCCCGTCGCCTTCAACGCGCTGCGGATCAGCGGCTCTGTGACTCCTTCCGTGAAACCGACGATCAACTGGCCGCGCACCGAGAAGGCCGGTACGCGGGCCGCGCCCCCCTTGGCCTGCGCGAGTTCCTGCAGCCGCGCAAGCGCAGCCGGATCCTTCTGCACATCACGGATCACGATCCTCAGGTCGGTCCGTTCGCGCCCCAGCTGCGCCAGGAACTCCTCCCCCTTCGCGCAGTGCGGACAGCCTTCGCGGACAAATGCCTCGATCAGCGTCCCTTCTTCGGCCGCGGGCGCGTCCCGGGCGGCGGGCAACGCACACAGCAGTGCCAGCGCCCATGCGGCCAGCGCGAGCCAGATGGGAGCGAAGCGCAACGCGATGCAACGCATATGGGCTCGATCCGGATTCCTTGATTGGCAGTCTAGGGAGCGCGCGCGGCTCCTCCCAGTGCCGGAATCACCGCGCGCGACGGCAAATTGGCTTGGGTCAACTGCAGGCCGTGCCGCGTGGCGCCCGGGACGCGAATTCGCGGACGAAAGGCACCTATGCGCGACAGACCGTCCGGTTCCGGGATTGAACGGGGCAAGGGCGGGCAGCAGCGACGAAATGACGCTTGCAGCCTGTTCCACGTTTCCTGCGCTTTGTCGCAAGTCGCTCGCGACGCCGATCGGCGCCGCCTACAGTTCGTTCCATCGCAACACGAGCCACGAACCGCGAACCATGCAACGAAAGGACCGGACCATGAACACCACCGATCTGCGCACCCGCATCAGCGCCTTCCTCCTCTCGATCCTGATGAGCACCGCCGTCATGGGCGCCACCCTGCTGTCGATGCAGGCGGCACAGGCCTCAAACATGCAGGTCATCGCGCTCGAGCCAGTGACGGTCACGGCGACGGCGATCAACTGAGCGGCTGCGCCCGTGGCGCAGTGCGCGGTCCCGCCGCGCCGCCAGGTGCGGTCCAATAGAGCCCGGTTTCGACCGGGCTCTTTTATTGCCTTTTCCCAAGCAGAGCGGCCCGCTCGCGCGTAAGGTCTTGCGTGCAGCCCGCGCGAGGCGGCCCGCCTCGCCGTGCGGACATCAACCAACAACAAGCGGTTGCGGATGCGCACCCACTCCAGATACCGGCCGCGCATCGTCACATTGCGCGACGGACGGCAGGTCACGCTGCGCGCGATCCAGCCCGGCGACAAGGACGAGATCGCGCAGGCATTCGAGCGCCTGTCCGCCGAGTCGCGCTATCTGCGCTTCATGCAGCACAAGAAGGCGCTCGATTCCGCGGTGGTCGATCGCGGCGTGAATCCGGTGCCGGGCCGGGAATACGCGTTCGTGGCGACTGTGTCGGCCGCCGACGGCTTCGACATCGTCGGCGGCGCGCGCTACGTCGACTCCGGCAAACCCGACACCTGCGAATTCGCGATCACCGTGCTCGACGAATGGACCAAGCGCGGGCTCGGGACCGCGTTGCTGCGCAGCCTGATGCGGCGCGCGAAGTACGACGGCTATCGCACGATGGAGGGCGTGGTGCTGGCCGCCAACGAGGCAATGCTGGCGCTGGCACGCCACCTGCATTTCGAGGTCGTCGCGCAGGCCGACGACCCCAAGGTCGTGCTGATCCGGCGCGCGCTGTAGCGGCGCGCCTTGCTGTCTACGCGACCGTCACGTCCTTCGAAAGATAGACGTCCTGGATCGCGTTCAGGAGCTCGATCCCTTCCTTCATCGGCTTCTGGAACGCCTTGCGCCCGGAGATCAGTCCCATGCCGCCGGCGCGCTTGTTGATCACGGCCGTGCGCACCGCGGCCGCCAGGTCGCCCGCCCCCTTCGATTCGCCGCCCGAATTGATCAGCCCCGCGCGACCCATGTAGCAGCCGGCAACCTGATAGCGGGTCAGATCGATCGGGTGATCGGAAGTCAGTTCGCTGTAGACCTTCGCATGGGTCTTGGAGAACTTGATCGCGTTGAAGCCGCCGTTGTTCTCCGGTGCCTTCTGCTTGATGATGTCCGCCTCGATCGTCACGCCGAGATGATTGGCCTGGCTCGTCATGTCGGCCGACAGGTGATAGTCGACGTCGCCCTGCTTGAACGCGCCGTTGCGCAGGTAGCACCACAGCACGGTTGCCAAGCCGAGCTCGTGCGCGCGCCTGAACGCCTGCGACACTTCCCAGATCTGCCGGCGCGATTCGGCCGACCCGAAATAGACCGTCGCCCCGACCGCGGCCGCGCCCATCTCGAACGCCTGCTCGACGCTCGCGAACATCGACTGGTCATAGGTGTTCGGATAACTCAGGAACTCGTTGTGATTGAACTTCAGAATGAACGGGATTTTGTGCACGTACTTGCGCGACACCGCGCCGAGCACGCCGAGCGTGGAGGCCACCGCGTTGCAGCCGCCCTCGATCGCGAGTCGCACGATGTTCTCGGGATCGAAGTACAGCGGATTCGGCGCGAAAGATGCACCCGCCGAATGTTCGATGCCCTGGTCCACCGGCAGGATCGAGACGTAGCCGGTTCCGGCAAGCCGTCCGTGATCGAAGATCGCCTGCAGGTTGCGCAGGACCATCGGCTTGCGGTCGGACCCGGCGACCACGCGGTCGAGGAATTCCGGTCCCGGCAGATGCAGGCTCGTGCGTGGAATCTTCGGCGTTGAGAACCCGAGCAGGCGCTCGGCGTCGGCGCCTAGCAGTTGCGCAATGTTGACCATGGCGATGTGCCTCGCGGAAGTGGCGCACTGGTGGATCGAATGTGTGCCCGCATCGGCGGCGGGCACACGCAAACCCTTCATTGCAAGTTAGAGCGATCGCCTGTCATGCGCCTTGTAGCGCGTCAACTCCAGGTCTAGTAGCGCATCTCCGCGGGATGGGCGGCCGCGCCGCCGGAGGCGGCGGGATGGAAGAGGGAAGGCGAATCGCCCCTTGACCGTGGCTCGATCGGCCGCGCGTCGCTACGCGACGCCGTAGCAGCGTTCTTCCATCAGCCGATGATGCTGGATCTGCATGATCAGGTAGCCGCTGTCCGGATGCAGGATCCCGACGTTCATCAGCGCGATTTCGTAGTACAGACGCGCGAGGCGGTGATATCCGATCTTCAGCATGTGACCCTCCACTTGCCAGCGGCCGTGCTGCACGGCGCCGAATCAACGATTGCGACTGGGTTTCTTCGCCGATTCGTCGGCGTATGCCAGTGGAAACTTACGTACTGGCTACCATGTCAGGTGCAATCGATGTGCCAGCGCGGAGGGCCGACCGCAAATCAAAGACTTGGAGGAATGAAGATTCAGACGCGTCCGCGTCTGTAAAATTCCTCGACAACGTGCTCGCTCACTCCGAGAATCCGCGTTTCGCGAGCGGACGAATGCGACCGACGGACGGAGACACGCAAACGCGCGTCGCGCACGTCACTCGGTGCAGTACACGTTGAGCTTGTTGCCGTCGAGGTCGCGAAAGTAACCGGCATAGAAGCCGTCGCCGCGCGGCCCCGCGGGACCCTCGTCGGTGCCGCCGAGCTCGATCGCCCGCTTGTGGACGCGATCGACCTTTTCCTTTGAGCCGACGACGAGCGCAACCATCACGCCGTTGCCTACCGTCGCATCCTTGCCGTTGTACGGCTTCATGATGGCGAGGCTCGGCTTTTCCCACGAGATACCCCACGCGATGCCGCGGTCGAACTCCATCAGTCGCTTGGCACCGATCTCGGCGAGCAGCGCGTCGTAGAACGCCGCCGCGCGCAACAGGTCGTTGGTGCCGAGGGTCACGTAGCCGATCATCTCTTCCTGCTCCCGTGTGATGCGCGCAGTTTAGGCGCGCGTGATGGCGGCGACGCATATCCGCCCGCAGTCGGCGCAGCCGCGTGCAGGCGCGTTAACCTCGACATATCCAACGCGCAGGAGGGTCGACCATGAAGCGATTGCTGGCCTCTTCGTTGCTTGCGCTTGCCGTGCCGGCGGTGCACTCCGCCGACGTCGGCGTGTCGGTGGTGATCAGCCAGCCGGGCGTGTACGGCCGCATCGATATTGGCCGCTTTCCGCAGCCCGCGGTGATCCTGCCGCAGCCGGTGATCATCGCGCCGCCGCCCCCGAGCGTGGTCGTGCAGCCGATCTACATGTGGGTGCCGCCGGGGCACCGGAAGAACTGGGCCCGCTACTGCCATCAATACAACGCCTGCGGCTACCCGGTCTACTTCGTACGGCACGACTGGTACAACCAGCACGTGCGCTATGCCGACCGCCGCCCCGGCGACGCAGGTCCCGGCAAGGGGCACGGCAAGGGACATGGCAAGGGCCGCGACTGACACGCGCGGCGCATTGCGCGCCGCGTGATTGCGGGCCTGGCGCTGTTGCCGCCGCGCGAGTTCAGCGCGTTGGCGGCTGCGCGGCGTTGGGGTTGTAGCCGGGCGGCAGTACGAGCCGGATCATCGGGTCCTGCGGCGCGCGCTCGCGGAACGCCTTCGTCTCGGCGTGCAGGTTGGCGACCATCTGCGCGATCGCCTCTTCGAAGCTTTTCGTGCGTGCCTCGCGCGCGCGTTCCGAGAATCCGACCATCGTCGCGCTTCCCTTCAGTGTCGAAGTGCCGGCGGCGCGCATCAGCAGGCGCCGGCTGCGCACGTCGAACACCGTGGTCTCCACCGCGGTGAGCACGTCGTAGCGGTCGCCCTCGATCACGTAGGCGCCGATTCCGGTCCAGTACAGGAACGACCAGCCGGTCGCGCCCGAGTGCTGCACCTGGTCATACGAGATCAGCGCGATCACGTCGAGCCGCAGCAGCGACGCCACGCGGTCGAGGTTGGCGAATCCGCCGCCCGGCTCCAGGTACAGCGAGGGTACCGCCTCGATGTCGCGCACGAACGGATAGCGCGCGAACGCGTCGCGTACGTGGCCCGCCAGCTTCAGCCGGTCGGTCTCCGACAGCCGGAATTGCGCATCCGCCTTGTCGGGTACGAACGCCACGCCGATGCGGAACGGCACGTTGAGCACCGCCACCTTGTCAGATTGCGGCGGTGGCTGGTCGGTGCCGGGGTACAGGAATGTCAGCACCGACGCGACCTGGCGCTGCCTGGTCGACGATTCCATCGACGCACAGCCGGCGAGTGCCACGCACAGGGAGAGGGCCAGAACATGAGTCAGTCGAATGCGTGTCATCGAAATTCTCCTGGACGGCGTCGATCCTGCCCGCAATCGCCGCGTGCGACACGTGCTCAATGCAAAGTGCTCGCGTGCGTGACTTGCAGCATTGTTTTGCGTCACTGGCGTGCGATGTTGATGGTTGGCAAGTATTTCGCCAGCTTTCATCGGCGCGACAGCCGCGGCGCCAACGCGGCGCCAACGCGGCGCAGTCGGCGCTCGTCAGCGACTGCGGACTTGTCGCCTGCGCGAGCTATTTCTTCGGCGGGCGGAGCAACTCCTCGAAGGTCAGCCCGTTGGGGTCCTCCAGCCTTTCGAGCGGATAGCC
>JBAIYN010000431.1:0-3368 GCA_037915775.1 Burkholderiales bacterium
AGCGCAGCACGGCGGCGCCCTGGACCCGCCCTGCGCGGACGGCATCCAGTGCCTCGTTGGCGCGCGCGAGTTCGAACACCTCGACGTGCGTGCGCACCGGCACGCGGGCGGCGAGCGCGAGAAACTCGTCGCCGTCGGCGCGGGTCAGGTTGGCGACCGAGCAGACCGTCCGTTCTCCCCACAGCAGCTCGTACGCAAACGCCGGGATGTCGCTCATGTGGATGCCGGCGCAGACGACGGTGCCGCCCTTGCGTGTGGCACGAAGCGCCGCCGGCACCAGTGCGCCCACCGGCGCGAAGATCAGTGCCGCATCCAGCGGCTCCGGCGGCAGTTCCGTCGAAACCCCGGCCCAGGCGCAACCGAGCGAACGCGCAAACGCCTGGCCGTCCGCATCGCCGGCGCGCGTGAACGCATAAACGCTGCGACCCTGCCAGACCGCGACCTGCGCGATCAGGTGCGCGGCAGCGCCGAATCCGTAAATGCCGAGTCGGCGTGCGTCGCCGGCGAAGCGCAGCGCGCGATAGCCGATCAGCCCTGCGCACAGCAGTGGAGCCGCGTGCTCGTCGTCGAGCGCGTCGGGAAGCGCGAAGCAGTATTGCGCCTCGGCGATGGCGAGCTGCGCATAGCCGCCGTCGCGGGTGTAGCCGGTGAACTGCGGCGTATCGCAGAGGTTCTCGCGCCCGGCGGAGCAGTGGGGGCAATGGCCGCAGGTGTGTCCAAGCCAGGGCACGCCGACGCGATCGCCGACGCGGAAGCGGGTGACTCCCGCGCCGACCGACTCGACGCGGCCGACGATCTCGTGCCCGGGCACGAGCGGCAGCTTCGGCTGGGTGAGTTCGCCGTCGACGATGTGCAGGTCGGTGCGGCATACGCCGCAGGCCGCCACGCGCAGCCGCACTTCGCCCGGACCGGGCTCGGCAACGTCGATCGTGCGCTCGACCAGCGGCTGGCCCGCGGCGTGCAGCACCATCGCCTTCGCCAGCATGGTCAGTTCAGGTCGAGCGCGTGCGCGCGCAGCGCGGCGAGCGCGACGGAATCGAGCGCCTTTTCGTGGGTTGCGGTCAGCACCACCGGCGGCGCAACGCCGGCGTCGAATGCGTCGCGCCAGCGCGCCGCGCACACGCACCAGCGATCGCCGGGCTTCAGCCCGGGGAAGCCGAACTCGGGGTGAGGGGTCACGAGATCGTTGCCCTGCTCGAAAGAAAAGCGCAGGAACTCGGCGGTCATCTGCGCGCACACGGTATGCGAGCCGACGTCCTGCGGTCCGGTATGGCAATGGCCGTCGCGATAGAAGCCGGTCAGCGGCCGTGCGCAGCACTCTGCCAGCGGACCGCCGAGCACGTTGCGCGCCGATGAAGGACGGTCCGGATCGCGCATCGCCTCAGCCTCCGGTGCCGCGGGTGCGCTCGACTTCCTGTTCGAGCCACGGCACGAGCGCGTCGAACACTTGGGCGACCGCCCGGTTCATCGCGGCGGCCGCGGCGGACGATTTGGCCTCGGCGACAGGCACGGCGGCGCTGAAGGTACGCTGCGCGATCTGCGCGCGCTTGCGACGGTCGAACAGCGCCGCGCGCACGGTGAGCCGCGCCTCGCCGGGTTCGGCGCTCACGTCGTGATGAATGTCCTCGACGGCGATGCTCAGCAGCCAGTTGGCGCGCAGAGGCTGGCCGATCAGCGCCACCGCGCCGAAACTCCCGCGCGCCTCGAGCCGACGCTGCAGCAACTGCGGGATGCGGCGCGCTGGCCGCTCGGTCCAGGTCGCCAACTGGTACAGCGCGCGCTCGCCCGAATGCCGCGCGTAGGCGATCGACAGGCTGTCGGCGACCGGATCACCGCTGTCGCTCTGGATCAGCAGCGCTTCGGCCAACGGCGCTGCACGGTGCGCGGGCGTCGGGCCGGCATCCGCCAGCACGTACTGCGTTTGCGCCACTCCAGCGCCGCCGACGTCGACGGTAACGCAGCCGGCAAGCAGCAGCGCCAGCGCGGCGACAATCGATCTCATCGTTTCTCCCCCGGCCCGAGCTGCGCCTTGTCCGGCCCCAGCAGCGCGGCGCGCGGATCCTGCAGCCGCTCGAGCGCCCGCGTCACCGCATCGACGCTCGAGCGCAATTCGCTGACGGTGGCCGCGAGCTGGTCGTCGATGCCGACCGCGGTCTGGTCAACGCGATGCGTGATGGTGGCCATCTGGGCCTGGATCGCCGTCACCGCCTTGCCGGCCTCGACCGCGGTGCGCTTCGCTTCGGCAAGCGTGCGCTGCGCTTCGTTCAGCGTCGCGTCGAGCCGCTCGCTCGCGTTGTCGGCCGTCGCGGCGACGTGATCGCCGGCGCGGCCGACCGCGCTTGCCGCCGTTCCCACCTGCTTCAGCGTCGCATCCAGCGTCACCATGCGGTCGTTCAGCGCCGCGGTCAGCTGCGCCAGATTGCGCAGCGTGTCGCCGAGCGCCTGGCGATTCTCCTCCGACAGCGTGCGGTTCAGCTTGTTCATGACTTCGGATGCGAGATCGCTGAGTTCATTGACGCGGCCGGTGATCTCCTCGATGTCGTTGCGGCCCTCCGCGATCACCGGATAGGGCTCGTCGTCCGGCGCCGTGTCGAGCGGCGGTCCGGGCGGCTCGGGCGTCACCAGGGTGACGTTCGCGATGCCGGTGACGAAGTTGCGCGTGATCGCGGCCACCGTGTTCTGCCGCACCGGGGTGCGGCGGTCGACGCGGATCGTGACGCGCACGCGGTTGATCTTGTCGCCGGTCAGCGAGTAGTCCTCGACCCGGCCGACCTTGATGCCGCGCAGATTCACGTCGCTGCCGATCTGCAGTCCGTCCAGCGCCTGCTTCTCGAAATAGATCGTGTAGCGGACGAAGTTGCGCGCCGAGCCCGACTGCTTGAGCCAGACGACCGACGCGACCAGCGCGGCGATCAGCGCGATCACCGCCAGCCCGACGTAGGTGTACTTGGCTTCAGCTTCCATGGGCGCCCGGTCCCTCGGCCGAGACCATTGTACGGATCGAGAAGTACGACCGAATCCACGGATCGTCGATGCAAGTGACGTCGTGCACGGGTCCGTCGGCGAGCACGCGCCCGTTCGCCAGCACGATCAGGCGGTCGACCACGGTGAGCAGGGTGTCGAGGTCGTGCGTGACCAGCAGGACGGTGATGCCGAGATCATCGACCAGCGAGCGCACCAGTCGGTCGAAGCCGCGCGCCGTGGCCGGATCGAGCCCCGACGTCGGCTCGTCGAGGAAGAGAATTTCCGGTTCGAGCGCGAGCGCTCGCGCAATCGCCGCGCGCTTGCGCATGCCGCCCGACAACTCGCTCGGCATCTTCGCGCCGGCATCGGAGGCCAGCCCGGACTGCGCAAGCCGCAGCTGGATC
>JBAIYN010000125.1:0-5974 GCA_037915775.1 Burkholderiales bacterium
CCCTTCTTCTTCTCGACCTTCTGCGACGCGCGCGCACGCGCCTGGGCCTGCCGGATCACCAGATCCGCCAGCTTGCGGCCGAATTCCGGATTCTGGTTGAGCCAGAATTCGAGCTGCGGCCGCACGAACGACGCCACCAGGCGCACCGCATCGCGGCTGTTCAGGCGCTCCTTGATCTGGCCCTGGAACTGCGGGTCGAGCACCTTGGCGGTCAGCACGTAGCTCGCGCGCGAGTACACGTCCTCGGGCAACAGCTTCACGCCCTTCGGCAGCAGGTTGTGCGCGTCGATGAACGCGCGCATCGCGCTGAACATGCCTTCGCGCAGCCCGGATTCGTGCGTCCCCCCCGCAGTCGTCGGGATCAGGTTCACGTACGACTCGCGCGCCACCGGCCCTTCTTCGGTCCACGCCAGCACCCAGCGCGCGCCCTCGCCTTCGGCAAACGTCTGGTCGTCCGCGCTTGCGTAGCCCTCCGACTCGAACGGCGGCAGCAGCGGCTCGGCGTCGAGGCAGGCGAGCAGGTATTCCTGCAGCCCACCGTTGTAGCGCCAGCGCTGCTCCGCTCCGGTCTTTTCGATCTTCAGCGTCACCTCGGTGCCGGGCAGAAGCACGGCCTTGCTGCGCAGCAGGCGTTCGAGTTCATCGACCGGCACGGTCGCGGTGTCGAAGTACTTGGCGTTCGGCCACACGGTCACGCGCGTGCCGGTGGCCTTGTCGCCGGCCTTGCGCGCGCGCGAGCGCAGCGGCTCCTTCACATCGCCGTCCGCGAAGCCGATCGTATGCACCTTGCCGTCGCGCCACACGGTGACGTCGAGCCTCGCGGCGAGCGCATTGGTGACCGACACGCCGACGCCATGCAGGCCGCCGGAAAACGAATACGCGCCGCCGGCGCGCTTGTCGAACTTGCCGCCCGCGTGCAGGCGGGTGAACACGATCTCGACGACCGGCGCTTTCTCCTCCGGGTGCAACCCGACCGGAATGCCGCGGCCGTCGTCCTCGACGCTCACGGCGCCATCCGCGTGCACGGTGACGTCGATGTGCGCCCCGAAGCCGGCCAGGATCTCGTCGGCGGCGTTGTCGATCGCCTCCTGCACGATGTGCAGCGGGCTGTCGGTGCGCGTGTACATGCCCGGCCGCTGCTTGACCGGTTCGAGGCCGCGCAGCACGCGGATCGAGGCTTCTACGTACTCGGCGCTGCGGCCCGAGCGCGTGCGGGTTGCTGTCGTCATGAGGAAATCGTCGACGGAGAGCTGATTCTGTTATCCACAAAAACTGTGGAAAAGTCGGTGATCAAGTTGCGCCAAGCAAGAAGCCATGCGGTCCGCGCCGGTTTGCACCGACGGCGCGCACGCCGCGGCAATGCTCGCTTGCGGCGCGCGGATTCTACGAGGGTGCGCCGTATACTGCGCGCCCACGCTCGCCGTAGTTCAATGGACAGAACAGGGTCCTCCTAAGACTCAGATCCAGGTTCGATTCCTGGCGGCGGGACCATGGCCGGCAGCAATGCGGCGAGTTGCGAAGCGACGGCTGCGGCGCCGCGCCTTGACGGGCGCGCCGGCTTCTGCTCAGCAGTTGAGCATCTGCGCCCGGTAGTGCTTCAGTTCCTCGATCGATTCGTAGATGTCGGCGAGCGCCTCGTGCCTGCTCTTCTTCTCGAACGACCGATACACGGCGGGCGCCCAGCGGCGCGCAAGCTCCTTGAACGAGCTGACATCCAGGTTGCGGTAATGGAAGAACGCTTCGAGCTGAGGCATCCAGCGCGCCATGAAGCGCCGGTCCTGGCAGATCGAGTTGCCCGCCATCGGCGACTTGCGCGGCGGCACGTAGCGCGACAGGAATTCGATCAGGGTCCGCTCCGCCATCGCTTCGTCGATCGTCGATTCGCGCACGCGCGCGGTCAGCCCCGAGCGGCCATGCGTGGTGCGGTTCCAGTCGTCCATTGCATCGAGCACGGCGTCCGGCTGGTGCACAGCGATGACCGGACCCTCGGCGATCACCGCCAGCTGCGAATCGGTGACCACGACCGCAATCTCGATCACGCGATCCGAGTCGGGATTCAGCCCGCTCATCTCCATGTCGACCCAGACGATGTTGTTTTCGTCGAAGCGCTCGGCGCGGACAGCCGCGGCGCCGTTGCCGGACATCGTCTGTGACATAATTTTTTCGTCATTCATAGCGTGCTCACCGCGCCGGATTGTCTCACGCACGAAGCGGCGGCAGCAGTAAACCGGCGCGCCTGTTCCTGATGGCTGTTCAATTCACTATCGTCTTCGTCACCATGCTGGCGCTGATGTTCGGCCTGAAGTGCTGGCTGGCGCTGCGGCAGATACGCCACGTGGCTGCGCATGCGGACGCGGTGCCCGCGCAGTTCGCCGACCGGGTCAGCCTCGATGCGCATCGCAAGGCTGCTTCCTACACGATCGCCAAGCAGCGCCTCGGTCTGGTCGAGACGACGGTCGGCGCGGCACTGTTGATCGCCCTCACGCTGCTGGGTGGAATCGACCTGATCGCGGCCGCGATCGCGCGCACGGTCGGGCACGGTTTCCTGTTCCAGGTCCTGATCGTGGCGGCCGTGGTGGTGCTGAGCGGCCTGATCGACCTGCCGTTCTCCTGGTACCGCCAGTTCTCGCTCGAACAGGCGTATGGATTCAACCGCATGACGCCGCGCCTGTTCCTGATCGACCTCGCTAAGTCGATTGCGCTCGCCACGCTGCTCGGCTTGCCGCTGCTGGCGATCGTGCTGTGGCTGATGCAGAAGGCCGGCGCGTGGTGGTGGATGTACGCGTGGCTGGTGTGGGCGGGGTTCAGCCTGCTGATCCTGGTGCTGTACCCGACGCTGATCGCTCCGTGGTTCAACAAATTCGAGCCGCTGCGGGATGCGTCGCTGGCCGAGCGCGTGCAGCAGTTGCTGACACGCACCGGATTTTCGAGCAAGGGCGTGTTCGTGATGGACGGCTCGCGCCGGTCCAGCCATGGCAACGCATATTTCACGGGCCTGGGGCGCGCGAAGCGCGTGGTGTTCTTCGACACGCTGGTGCAGCGGTTGACTGGCCCCGAAATCGAAGCGGTGCTCGCGCACGAACTGGGCCACTTCAAGCTCAGGCACATCACCAAACGGCTGATCGTGACTTTTGCCTCGAGCCTGGCGCTGCTCGCGCTGCTCGGCTGGCTCGCCAGCCAGGCATGGTTCTACCAGGGGCTTGGCGTGACGCCACTGCTCGACGCCCGCAACGACGGATTCGCGCTGGTGCTGTTCATGCTCGTGCTGCCGGTGTTCACGTTCGTGCTCGCGCCGCTGGCGAGCCTGTTCTCGCGCAGGCACGAGTTCGAGGCCGATGCGTTTGCGACCCGGCACGCCTCGGCGGCGGACCTGGTCGCGGCGCTGGTCAAGCTGTACGAGGACAACGCGGCCACCCTGACGCCGGACCCGGTGCACTCCGCCTTCTACGATTCGCATCCGCCGGCGACAATCCGGATCCAGCGCCTGCTGGCGGCCGGAGCTAACTGATCGCGAAACGGCCGATTGCGACTGATGCTGACGCGCGCCGAACTCGTCGCCCGCCACTGCCGCCCGCAGCAGGGCGGCGCGCTGCCCGACGCGCAGATACGCGCGCAGCTTGCGGCGCTGCCCGATTGGAGCCTGCGCGACGGCAGCATTGTGCGCACCTTCCGCTTCGGCGACTATCACGAGACGATCGCCTTCGTGAACGCGCTGGCCTGGATGATTCACCGCGAGGATCACCACCCGGACCTGTTGATTGGATACAACTGGTGCGAGGTCCGCTTCAACACGCATTCGGTCAACGGCATCTCGGAGAACGATTTCATCTGTGCCGCCAAGGCGGACGCCGTGTTCGAGCATCAGTACGGCCACGCCGCATGAGTGAGCCGGCGCGCCCCGACGCGGATCAGGCAGCGCGGGTCGTGGCGAGTTTCGGCAGGCACTATCTGATCGCGGGCGCCTCCAGCGGGATTCTCACTGCCAGCCGGCGCGGCAAGCGCGGCGACGTCATCGTCGGAGATATGGTGCGCTATCGGACGGCCGGCGCAGACCAGGCCGTGATCGACGAAGTGCTGCCGCGCCACGGCGTGCTGTTCCGCGCCGATCAGCAGCGCACCAAGCCGATGGCAGCCAACGTCGACCAGGTGGCGGTCGTCTACGCCGCGCAGCCCGCATTCAACCTGCGCTTCGTCTGGCGCGCGCTGGTGGCGGCGGACGCGGCCGGCATCGACTGCCTCGTGATCCTTAACAAGATCGACCTGCCGGGCAGCGAAGAGGCGATCATGCGCCTCGAACAGATGAGATCGCTCGGCTACCGGGGCGTGGCGATCAGCGCCAAGCGCGAGCCGGCGCGCGCGCGCGACGCGTTGCTGCCGATCATCGACCAGCGGGCGACCCTGCTGATCGGGCAGTCCGGCATGGGCAAGTCGACGCTGCTCAATCTGCTGGTGCCCGGGGCCGACATGCGCACGCAGGAGTTCTCGCGCCACCTGAACCTCGGCCGACAGACGACCACGCTGTCGCGCTGGTTCGCTCTGGAGGCAGGCGGGGCGCTGATCGACACGCCCGGGTTCCAGGCGTTCGGCCTGGCGCACCTGGACGCGTCTGGCGTGATCGCCGCGTTCCCCGAGTTTCGCCCGTTTCTCGGCCACTGCCGCTTTCTCGATTGCCGCCACGCGGCGGAGCCCGACTGCGCGATCCGCGCCGCGGTTGATGATGGCCACATCGATCGGCAGCGCTACGATTTCTATCGCGAACTGCTTGCCGAGTGCGTGCGATGAAGCTGCTCGTCCGTTGCGATCAGACGTTGCAGGCGGCGCATATCGCCAACGCACTGCGGGCGGCGGGGATCCGCTGCGAGGTACGCAACACGACGCTGTCGAGCGCGATCGGCGACATCCCGTGGCTGGAATGCGCGCCGCAGGTCTGGATCCTGGACGATCTGGATGAGTCGCGCGCGCGACAGCTTCTGCGCGAACTGATGCAACCGGTCGGCGGCCCGACCTGGCGTTGCGCCAACTGCGGCGAAGAACTCGAGCCGCAGTTCGGCGCCTGCTGGGCCTGCGGTGCGCAGCGCGCCTGACCGCGCGGCTAAGTCAGCCAGCCCGCGAGCGTCAGCGCGAACAGCAGGATCAGCCACAGGATGAGCCCGCGCCAGACGAGTCCGACCACCGAGCGCGACGTGTTCTTGTCCGGCTCGCGCAGCCCCGCCCCTTCCTGTCCGGGCTCGTCGAAGTAACGAGCCGATTCCGCGGCGCTCATGATGCGCGTGCCGAGCGCGCCGCTCGCCGCGCCGAGCACGACCGCGCGTGCCTCTGCGCCGGGAAAGCCGCCCGCACCCTTGACCTTGCGCCAGCAGTACACCGCGCCTTCGAAGTCGCCGACGACGGCGAATCCGAGCGCCGTCATTCGCGCCGGCGCCCAGTCGATCCAGGTAAACGCCTTGCGGGCGAAGCTGCCGAACTCGTCGGCGGGCAGCGGCGGGCGCGCGCGCCGGTTCCAACGTCGCGCCACGTAGTCGGCGAGGCGATAGAACACCGGGCCCATCGGCCCGGGCAGCACGACGAACCAGAAGAACACCCCGAACACGTGGCGATGCGCGAGCAGCAACCCGTACTCGATCGCCTGGCGCACGACTTCATGTTCCTCGAGGTCGGCCGCGCTGTATCCCTCCTCGGACTGGGCCTTCCACGCGGTCAGTTCGCGCCGTGCCGCCGCGAGATCGCCGTTGGCGATCGCGATCTGGATCTCGGTGAACGGATGGCTGAACTGGCGGAAGCCGAGCGTGAAGTACAGCACGGCGAGGTTGAGTGCCAGCGCGAGCAGCCAGGAAATCGAGATCGCAAGCGCGTACAGGATCGCGGCGATCAACGTGGCGCCGCCCACCACCAGCAGCCAGGCATACACGCCGTGCCGTGGCGCGCCGGCATTCAGGTTGCGCTCGGCGCCGTCGGCGATCCACGCCGCGCCGGC
>JBAIYN010000217.1:0-2069 GCA_037915775.1 Burkholderiales bacterium
GTCGCCGGAAGCTCGTCGAGCGCATCGGTGACGAGCACGAACAAGGTCCGCTCGGGCGGCTCCTCGAGCAGTTTCAACAGCGCGTTCGCCGCCGGCGCCGACAGGGCTTCGGCCGGCGCCAGCAGGATCACGCGATTGCCGCCGCGATGCGTCGCCACCGTTGCGAAGTCGGTCAATGCACGGACCTGGTCGATCCGTATCTCGCGGCTTGCCTTGGCCGGCTTGTCTGTTTCCGTCACCTCGCCCGGGATCTCTTCATCGGCATCATCGGTCGAATGCCCGGGACGCAATGACTTGAGCGCGTCGGGCAGCACGAAGCGGAAATCGGGATGGCTCCCAGCTTCCATCAGTACGCAGCCGGGACATTGCCCGCAGCCGTGCCCGTCGGCACGCGGCCGTTCGCACAGGACTGCTTGGGCCAGGTCGAATCCCAGACTCTTCTTGCCGATTCCTCGCATCCCGTGCAGCAGGACCGCGTGCACGTCGCGCCGCCGCAGGGACTGCAACGCCTGCCACGCGGCGTCGTGCCACGGCAAATGCCTTGGCAGCGTCAGCCCGCGATCCATGGAGCAAGGCGCGCGGCGATGTCGCGGCGGATCGAATCGATGGCCGCGGCGCCGTCAAGGACGATGAATCGATGCGGGAACCGCTCGGCCCGCGCGAGGTAAGCGGCGCGCACACGGGAAAAGAATTCCCGTTGCTCGGCCTCGAAGCGGTCGGCCGCCCGCGCACCCGCGAGACGCTGCGCCGCGATCGACGGGTCGATGTCGAACAGCAGCGTGAGATCCGGCTGCAGGTCTGGATGGACCCATCTCTCCAGCGACTCGACAAACCCTTCCGGCAAGCGCCTGCCACCGGACTGGTAAGCGTAGGTGGCGTCCGTGAAGCGATCGCACAGAACCCAGCGCCCGTCCGCGAGTGCCGGCTCGATCAACAGCGCCAGATGCTCGGCGCGCGCGGCGAACATCAGCAGCGTCTCTGCGCGGGCCGTCATCGCCTGGCGCAGCACCAGCTCGCGCAGCTGCTCGCCGAGCGGGGTACCGCCGGGCTCCCGCGTCACCACGACTTCCCTGCCCGCGCGCTGCAGCTCCCGCGCGACGAATTCGATGTGCGTGCTCTTGCCGGCGCCGTCGATGCCTTCGAACGTGATGAAACGGCCGCGTCCGCTCATCGCTTTCCCCCGAGCTGGTACTTCGCCACCGCGCGATTGTGCTTCTCGAGCGTCTCCGAGAATTCCGAGGTGCCATCGCCGCGCGCGACGAAGTACAGGTCGCGTGTCGGCTGCGGCTGCAGCGCGGCTTCGATCGACGCACGCCCGGGCAGCGCGATGGGCGTCGGCGGCAGCCCCGCGCGCGTGTACGTGTTGTACGGCCCGTCGGCGACAAGATCGCGCTTGCGCAGATTGCCGTCGAACTGTTCTCCCAGCCCATAGATGACGGTCGGATCAGTCTGCAACGGCATGCCCCTTTGCAGCCGGTTGACGAACACGCCCGCGATCCGGCGGCGCTCGTCGGCCTGGCCGGTCTCCTTCTCGACGATCGACGCCATGATCAGCGCCTGGTAGGGCGATTCGTACGGAAGCCCCGCAGCACGGTTTTCCCATGTCCGTTGGAGTGTCGCCGCCTGCGCACGATACGCGCGGCGCAGGATATCCAGATCGCTGGTGCCGGAATCGAACACGTACGTGTCCGGGGCAAACAGCCCTTCGGCGCGCGTCTCGCCCGCGCCGATCGTCTTCAGCAGGTCGCTCTCGGACATCGTCGCGCTGTCGTGCCGCAGGTCGGGATTGGCCGCCAGCGCGGCCCGCAGGTCGCGCAGCGTCCATCCTTCGAGCAGGGTGATGCGCTCGCGCAGCGTGTCGCCGACACGCAGCTTGTCGAGCAGCTGGTGCAACGACGCGCCGCGCAGGATTTCGTAGCGGCCGGCGCGCAGCGACTGCGTGACTTTCGTTGCGTGCGCAGCGGCCACGAAGAGAGTCTGGTTGATGTCGATGCCCGCCGCCTGCAACTGGCGCGCGATCGCCCGCGCGGATGCGCCTGGAGCGATCCTGAATTCGACGCGTTCGCCCG
>JBAIYN010000265.1:0-6494 GCA_037915775.1 Burkholderiales bacterium
GCGGGCAGGCTTCAGCGGCTACCTGGCCAAACCGTGCAAGCAGCAGCAGCTGACCGATGTGATTCGACGCTGGAGCCGGTCCTCGAGCGCGGCAACCGCGCCCGTCGAGCCAGCCGGCCGGAGCAACCAGGGAAACACGCCGAAGATGAATGTCTCTCGACCAGAAACAGTGCCGGCCGGACAGGATGCCGGCGCGGCAGAAACACAGGTGCTCGACATGACGGTGATCGAGCGAATTCGGCAAATGGAGCGCCGCGGGGCGGCACGCCTGCTGGAGCGGCTGCTTGCCACCTACCGGACGACGGCGAACAAGCTGCTTGCCGAGGGTACGGCTGCGCTTGAGCGCGACGACTCCGTGGCGCTGCGCCACGCGGCGCACACGTTGAAATCATCGAGCGCCAACGTGGGCGCGATGGAATTGGCACGCCGCTGTGCGGACGTCGAGATGTCGGCACGCGACGGCGCGCTGCCGCGCGCGCGCGAACAGTGGCCTGCGGTCCAGCAGGAGTTCGAGCGCGCGATGGTCGCGCTGCAGGAGCTGGACTGCGGCGTGGAAGCATCGTGACTGAGCGGGAGCATCGGCGTTCATGAATCCCCAACAATCCGAGTCGACGATCCCGGGCGCGCATGGGGGCGGCGATCGCGTGCTGTTGGTCGATGACGATCCGGTCGCGCGCCTGCTCACGGCAACCGCGCTGGCGGAACGCGGCTGGCAGGTGATCGAGGCCGAGGGCGGCGCGCCGGCGCTCGATCTGTTCGCATTGCAGCGGCCCGATGTGGTCGTGCTCGACGCCCTGATGCCGGGCATGGACGGATTTGCCGCCTGTGAACGCTTGCGTCGCCTGCCGCATGGAGAGCACGTGCCGGTGCTGATGCTGACCGGCCTGGACGACGAACCGTCGATCGCGCGCGCGTACGAGGCGGGAGCGACGGACTTCTTTGTCAAGACCAGCAGCCAGTGGACGCTGCTGTCGGAGCGGTTGCGCTACATCCTGCGTTCGGCGCGCATGCGCGATGCGCTGGCGGAAAGCGAGGCCAAGCTGACCAAGGCACAACGCATCGCCCGCCTCGGCAGCTGGGAGTGGAATCTCGACGCGCGTTGGGTGAAGGTGTCCGATGAGTGCTTCTCGATATCCGGTCTGGTGCGCCAGGAGGAAGGGCTCGCCGACTGGTTCGTCTGGAGCCGGGTGCTCGATGAAGATCGGCCGCGCGTGCAGGAAATCGTGCGCGACGCCCTCGCGCACGGTGGCCAGGTGCAATTCGAGTGTCGCCTGGTGCGGCCGAACGGCCAGGTGCGAATGGTGCATGTCGAAGCCGAGGTCGATCGCGACCGAACCGGGCGTGCCGCCGCGATGCATGGCGTGATCCAGGACATCACTGAGCGCAAGCAGGCCGAGGATCAGATTCGCCAGCTTGCCAACTACGACAGCCTGACCGCGCTGCCCAACCGCCGCTTCTTCCGCGACGAATTCGCCGCCAGCCTCGAGCGCGCACGCGTGCAGGGTACACAGGTGGCAGTGCTGTTCATCGACATCGACCGCTTCAAGCAGATCAATGACACGCTCGGGCATCAGGTGGGTGACCAGCTGCTGCGCGAGGTCGCCAAGCGGCTGTACGCGACCGTGCGCCAGACCGATACGGTGGCGCGCGCGGAGGCCGGGGCCGTGATCGCCGGCGCGCTGGGCGGGCTGGCCGGCACGAGCGTCGCCCGACTGGGGGGCGACGAGTTCACGATTCTCCTCACCGACCTGATCGACGGCGACACGGTGCGGCGGGTCGCGCAGCGCCTGCTCGAGACGCTGCGCGCACCGTTTTCGCTCGGCGGTCACGAAGTGTTCGCGACGGCGTCGATCGGCGTGGCGGTCTATCCGCACGACGGGGTCGACGTCGAGACACTGGTGCGCAAGGCCGACATCGCGATGTACGCGGTCAAGGACAGCGGGCGCAACGGCTGGCAGATGTTCGATGCCGCGATGAACACCGCCACCGCGGAACGCTGGCGACTCGAGGCGGCGCTGCACCGCGCACTCGAACGCCAGGAACTGGTGCTGCAGTACCAGCCCAAGATCGATGTGGCGAGCGGACGGATCGTCGGCGCGGAAGCGCTGATGCGATGGATGCGCGACGACAAGCTGGTGCCGCCCGCGGAGTTCATCGCCGTGGCCGAGGAAACCGGATTGATCGTGCCGATCACCGAGTGGGCGATCGGCGAGGTCTGCCGCCAGATGTCGGTTTGGCGACAAGCGGGTGTCGGGGACATTGCGGTTTCGGTCAACGTGTCGAGCCGGCATCTGCAGCGCGCGAGCCTGGTGGCGCCGATCGAGGCGGCGCTTGCCACGGCCCGGCTCGCGCCTTCGCTGCTGGAACTGGAACTGACCGAGACGGTCCTGATGCACAACCTCGATTCGGCGCAGCGCCTGCTGGAGGCGTTGAAGCGGATTGGAATCTCGATTTCGATCGACGACTTCGGCACCGGCTACTCGTCGCTGTCCTATCTGAAACGGCTGCCGATCGACACCTTGAAGATCGACCGCTCGTTCGTGCGCGATCTGGAATCCAGCGCCGACAACGCCGCGATCGTGGCCGCGATCATCGCGATGAGCCGCAGCTTGCGCCTGCGGGTTATTGCCGAAGGCGTGGAATCGCAGGGCCAGATGGTCCGGCTGGCGGAACAAGGTTGTCACCTGCAGCAGGGCTGGTTCTTTGCCAAGGCGATGATGGCGGACGATTTCGCGCGGCTCGCGCACGGGCCATTGCCTGCGGACTGGCGCGTCGAGCCGAAGCGCGATGACATGCAGACGCAGCGCCGGTGGGCCGGCGCGCGGGAGGCGCGTGACCCTCTCGCGCCGGCGGTGGGCGCCAGATCGATTGGAGGTCCAGGATGAACATGAGTGATGCGCCGCAGGTCGGCCTCAGTCCGGCCGAGGCGGCACGCCGTACGCTGAAGCTGCTCGCGGAGCGACGACAGATTCCGACGCCGGAGACCTTCGCCGACGCGTATCAGGAGGTCACCGGCCGGCGCGGCAACAGCCATGCCATGCTGGTGCGGGACGTGCTGCGCGACTTCGTCCGCTGCAGCCGCATGTCCACTAAGGAAGCGGCCCAGGTCCTGCGGCGCGCGAAGGACAACGAGTGGAACGCCGTGCACGAGGCAATCGCACAGGCGATCGAAAGGCGCCCGGGCGTGACGGCGGGCAACTGGCCGGCTACCGCGCTCAGCCTCCTGAAGCTCGCCGATGCGCTGCATCTGAACTGGACGCGAGCACGCAAGCTCGACGCCGTGACGCGCGTGATCGAGACGGCCGGCGATCAGCCCGACGTTGCGATCGAGCGCCTGCAGAAGCTGATCGATTCTTGGGGACCGGCGCTGGCGACCGTCAAACCGCTGGAGCCGTTGCCGGAGCCCCCACCGGCGCCGTCGCTGCCGCCGTCACGCACCTCGGGGCGTCCGATCGAGGCGGCTGCCGACGACGATTTGCAGAACGCACGTGCCGCCGCGGAAGCCTGGCAGCAGGTCGCGCAGCGCGCGCTGCGTCTGCTGGAGCAGTCATGCGGTCAGGAATCACCGGCGTCGGCGAAGCTGCGCGAATACGCGAAGCAGAATGCGCTGCCGGGCCCCGCGGAGGTCGGCAAGCTGGTGGCGCGCTTCACTGACGTGGTCGCCAGCGTAGAGCGATATCTGGAGGATCAGGCCAAGATCCGCGCCGGGCTGGCACGCATGCTCGGGTTGCTGTGCGACAACATGCGCAGCCTGACCCCGGAGGAAACCTGGCTCGCCGGACAACTCGAGCCGATCCGCGCGCTACTTGACGGGCCGCTGAACGCCGATGATCTTTCGCGCGCCGAGCACTCGCTGGCCCTGGTAGTCGAGCGGCAGATCAATGCGCGGCGCAGCCTGCAGGACGCCAAGCTCGCGCTGAAGGAGATGCTCGCCACGCTGGTCGAGCGCATCGGCTCGATGGGCGACTCGACCGGCAAGTTCTACGAGCAGGTCGGTACGTATCAGGGCCGGCTCGAAAACGCCAACGATTTCGAAACCCTGTCGGCCGTGATCCGCGGCCTGCTCGTGGACACGTCTGCGCTGCGCACGGACATCAAGTCGTCCCACGACGAACTGGTTGCGGCGCGACGCAAGGTCGAAACCTACGAGGCGCGTGTGCGGGCGCTCGAGCGCGAACTGTCCGAGATCGCAACGCTGGTTCAAAGGGACCCGCTCACGCATGCGCAGAACCGGCGCGGCCTCGAGGAGGCGTTCAAGGCCGAGTCGGCGCGCGCGATGCGGTACGGATCGGAGATGTCGTTCCTGCTGATCGACGTCGACGATTTCAAGCGCGTCAACGACTCGTTCGGCCATGTCGGCGGGGACCGCGCGCTGGTCCATCTGGCGCAGACACTGCACGCGACGCTGCGCCCGACGGATGTGCTGGTGCGGCTGGGCGGCGAGGAGTTCGGCGTATTGCTGCCGTCTACCACGCTGGCCGACGCGAAGACGGTGGCGGAGCGGCTGCAGCGCGAACTCGCACGGCGTCCGTTCGAAATCGACGGACGACCCTGCAAGCTGACCTTCTCGGGCGGGCTGGCCGCGTGGCGCAGCGGCGAGGCGCTCGAGTGCTGGCTGGAGCGGGCCGACGCGGCGATGTACGGGGCCAAGCGCGCCGGCAAGAACCGGATCGAGGAGGCGCCTTAGCGCGGTCCTGGGGCACCGCGGGCGGGCCGGCGCCCGTCTAATCGACCAGCCCGTTCTTGATCGCGTAGTGCGTCAGTTCGGCGTTGCTGCTCATCGCCATTTTCTCCAGGATGCGCGCGCGATAGACGCTGACGGTCTTGGGGCTGAGAGCGAGCGCTTCGGCGATCTCGGACAAGCGCTTCCCGGAGGCGATCAGCTTCAGCGTCTGGAACTCGCGGTCGCTGAGCCGCTCGTGCGGCGCTCCGTGCTCCGGCGCATGCAGATTCTCGATCAGCGCGTGCGCGATCTCCGGGGTCACGAACTTGCGGCCCGCAATGACCTGGCTGACCGCCTCGATCAGCTTCTCCGGCGCGCTTGCCTTGTTCAGGTAACCGGCGGCGCCGGCGCGGAAAGCGCGCACCGCGTACTGATCCTCCGGATACATGCTGACGATCAGCACGCGCAGCGCTGGCATTTCCTCGTGCAGCGCCTTGAGGATGTCGATGCCGTTCTTCCCGGGCAGGCCGATGTCCATCACGACCAGGCCGGCGTCCGGATGCCGGCGCAGCGCGGCGCGCAATTCGGCGTAATCCCCGGCTTCGGCCACGACCTCGATATCCGGATGCTCGGCCAGGATCTGCACGATCCCCCGGCGCACCAGTGCGTGATCATCGACGACGATGGTGCGGATCGTCATGGTCGATCTTCTACTGACCCCGCGGGCGCGGCGGCTTCCGCACACGGCATGCAGAACATGATCGTCGTGCCACGCTTCGGGGCGCTGTCGATTTCGGCCCAGCCGCCCAGCGCACGGGCGCGCTCGACCATTCCGCGCAGGCCGAAGCCCGGAGTGGCGTTCAGCACGCGCGGATCGAAGCCGGCGCCGTCGTCGGCGATTTCGAGCGTCACGTCCTGCGGCGTGGCGAACAGCGTCACGTTGACGCGCGTTGCCTCGGCGTGCTTGGCGACGTTGTTCAGTGCCTCCTGCGCGACGCGATAGAGGGCGGCGGCGCGCGTCGGTGCCAGATCGACGTCCTCGCGATTCGACTCGAACTCGGCCGCGAGCCCGGCGCGCGCCCCGAAGCTCTTGACCAGCCAGCCGAGCGCCGCGACCAGTCCCGCATCGAGGACCGGTGGCCGCAGGTCGTGCTGGATCCGGTGGCTGGCCGCGACCGCGTTGGCGAGCAGTGTTTGCAGGTTCTGCACATGCTCGGAGATGTCGCCCGGCAGGGGGCGCGCCGCGAGGCGCGCCAGCTCGAATTTCAGCGCGGTCAAGGTTGTGCCGATGTCGTCGTGGATCTCGCGCGCGATCGTGCGCCGTTCCTCCTCTTTGACATTCTCAAGGTGCGCGGTCAGTTCCTGCAACCGCAGCGCCTGCTGGCGGCGCTCCCGGCGCGCGGCGGCCGCCTCGAGGCTCTTCTTCAGCGCGGGGCCGATGCGAAAGAGCCGGGTCTTCAGGATGAAGTCATCCGCGCCCGCATGCAGGGCGGCGACGGCGAGGTCTTCGGACATCTCTCCCGATACGACCAGCACGGGCAGGTCGGCGTCCGCCGCCTTGGCGACACTCAGGGCTGCAAAGGAGTCGAAGCGGGGCAGGTTGTGGTCGGTGATCACGGCGTCGATCGGGCCGCGCGCGAACGCCTCGCGCATTCCCAATTCGTCCTCGACACGCTGGGCCCGGATTTGGCGGCCAGCCATCGAAGGGTCGCGCGTCAGCGTGGCCAGCAGGAGCTCGAAGTCGAGTTCGGAGTCCTCGACCACGAGCAGGCGCAGTGCAGTCGACTCGGTGGCCGTGTCCATGATGGCGGCATTCTCGCCGATTCACGGG
>JBAIYN010000382.1:0-1575 GCA_037915775.1 Burkholderiales bacterium
CAGCCACGATTTTGATTTGGGCACGACCCCTTCAAGAAGAAGCCGGTCAAACGATTCCGGGTCGTGTTCGCGGGGGGAAGCGGGGGCTTCATGGAAAACCGCGCGATCTTTTCGGGCAGGCTGCTGGCCATTCTGCTGGTGCTGCCGCAGCTCGCGATTTCCCTGATCTTCTTCTACTGGCCGGCGGCGCAGGCGCTGTGGCAATCGTTCCTGGTGCAGGACGCGTTCGGGCTTTCGACCGAGTTCGTATGGTTCGAGAACTATGCGGCGCTGCTGCAGACGCCCGACTATTATCATGCGATCGGCGTCACCTTCGTGTTCTCGATCCTGGTGGTGGCGTTCTCGCTCGCGATCGGGCTTTTGCTCGCGGTGATGGCGAACCACAACATCGCCGGCGTGCAGATCTACCGCACCTTCCTCATCATTCCCTATGCGGTAGCGCCGGCAGTCGCGAGCGTGCTCTTCATCTTCATGTTCCAGCCCGGTCTCGGCATGATCGCGCGGACGCTGCAGCGCGCCGGCATCGACTGGAATCCGGTGCTCAACGGCACGCATGCGATGATCCTGGTCATCATCGTCGCGGTGTGGAACCAGATCAGCTACAATTTCCTGTTCTTTCTCGCCGGACTTCAGTCGATCCCGAAAAGCGTAATCGAGGCCGCCGCGATCGACGGCGCGCGGCCGACGCGGCGTTTCTGGACCATCATCTTTCCGCTGCTGTCGCCGACCACGTTCTTCCTGATCGTCGTCAACATCACCTACGTGTTCTTCAACACGCTCGGCATCATCGATACCGCGACGGGCGGCGGCCCCAACGGGGCCACGCAGACGCTGGTGTACAAGGTGTTCCAGGACGGCAAGGGCGGCACCGATCTCGGCGGAAGCGCCGCGCAGTCGGTGATCCTGATGATCATCGTGGTCGCGCTCACCGCGTTCCAGTTCCGCTACGTCGAGAAGAAAGTACACTACTAAACACCATGGTCGAGCATCGCCGATTTGGAAACCTGTTGCCGCACCTTGTCCTGCTGGCGGGCGTGGCGATCGTCGCCTTTCCGGTCTATCTCGCGGTCATCGCCTCGACCCACGACAATGCCGTGATCGCGAACGGGCAGATGCCGCTCTATCCCGGCAGCCACGCGCTCGAAACCTACTGGAACACGATCGTTTCCGGCACCGGCAAGACCACGCGCCAGCCGGTCGGCGCCATGATGATGACGAGCCTGCTCATGGCGGTCGGGATCGCGGCGGGCAAGATCGCGATCTCGATCATCTCGGCCTATGCCATCGTGTTCTTCTCGTTCCCGTTCCGCATGACCGCGTTCTGGACCATCTTCATCACGCTGATGCTGCCGGTGGAGGTGCGCATCTTCCCGACCTACAAGATCGCCGCCGACCTGCACATGCTGGATTCCTATTCCGGCCTGATCCTGCCCCTGATCGCCTCGGCGACCGCGACGCTGCTGTTCCGCCAGTTCTTCATGACGGTGCCGAAGGAGCTGGTGGAAGCTTCCAAGATCGACGGCGCCGGCCCGATCAGGTTCTTCTTCGATACGCTGTTGCCGCTGTCGGTCACCA
>JBAIYN010000254.1:0-4695 GCA_037915775.1 Burkholderiales bacterium
TCAGGTACAGCGACAGCGGCACCACCCACATGAACGGCACGCTGGCGATGTTCTGCGTCACGTGGTTGGTGACCGCCAGCAGCATCACCGATCCCATCGCGGACAGTCCGAGCCAGGTCAGCTGCGTGGTCAAGGTCGGCGCGGCGGCCAGCGCGGTGCGCGCGACGGCGCGCAGCGTCTGCGGCGCGGCCAGCGCCCCTTTCATCGACATCCAGCCGGTCGCGGCGCAGACGGCGACGAAGACCGCATACACGGCCGACCACCCCCAGCCAAGCTGCGGCAGCGTGAACCACGGCTCGAACAGCACCGGGAATCCGAGCAGCGCCAGCAGCGACGCGAAATTAGAAAGCGCGAACAACCGATACGGCACCGCGCTCTGGAAGCGCCGCCAGTACCACGCCTGCAGCAGCGGCGTGGTGGTCGACAGCAGGAAGTACGGCAGGCCGATCGTCGAGGCGAGCAGCAGCAGGATGCGCGCGATCGGCTCCTCGGCTCCGGAGGGCTTCCACCCGTCGCTGGCGAGGATCGGCAAGGTCGAGAGCGACACGAGCAGCAGGCCGATGTGCAGCAGCGTCTGCCGCCGCACGCCGAGCCGCGTGGTCGCATCCGCGTACGCATAGCCTGCCAGCAGCACGCTCTGGAAGAACACCAGGCACGTGGTCCACACGGTGGCCGCGCCGCCGAACCACGGCAGGATCTGCTTGGCGATGATCGGCTGCACCAGGAACAGCAGGAACGCCGACAGGAAGATCGTGCCGGCGTAGGGAAGGATCGACGCGCCGACTGTGGGCGCGGCGGCAGTTGGTGCGGCGTTGGCGGACATGCGAGTCGGGCAGATGCGCGAGAGCGCGGATTATCCGCGAATCGCCTGCTGCGTCCGTTGGGCGAGCTACCGGATCACTCGCCGAAGATGTCCTTGTACGACACGTATACGCTGAGCAGCGTCACCGGCGTGAGCACGATCCACCCCAGCCCGAGCGGGATCGACGCGATCACCGCCGCGACGAGGTAGAGAACCGAATACAGCAGGAACGGCAGCCAGTTCGTCACGCACGCGGAGAAGCTTGCCTTCATCGCGTCGACCGGTGCGACGTTACGCAGCGCGACCAGCGCCGGCGCGAACCAGATCGCCATGCTGAGCAGCAGGCCCAGGGCGAGCGCGACCAGGATGGCCAGCATGCCCGCGCCGAACGCGGCCATCATCCCGCTCATGCTGCCGTGCATGCCGCCGGCGAAGCCGCCGAGCACCGCGCCGAGGCCGAGCGCGGCGGCCGCGAATCCGATCACCAGCCCGCCCGCCAGCAGCAGAGCACCGAGCACGAGCAGCGGTGTGAGCTTGTCCCGGAAGCCGGCAAAGAGATCGCCGATCTCCAGCGTGCCGCCGCTCTCGACCTTGCGTGCGGCGAGCATCCAGCTTGCCGCAAACGGGGGCAGGACCAGCGTATTGATGATGCCGCCGACCACCGGGATCAGCGACAGCACGATGAAGATCACGATCATCACGATCGCCAGAACGATCCACAGGCCGGTGTTCTTCGTGAAAAGCGCCCAGGCATCGGACCACCAGCCGACGCCGCGTCCGGCATCGACGACGCGCGCCTGAACCGACCCGCTACTGCCCCTCGTTTCATCCATCGTCAGCCTCCCCCGCGCAGACGATGCGCGCTCAGTTGCGCTTGTACTCGCCGCAGTCGGCGCCGAGCCACCTGGCGCTGAACGACGACTTCACGTTCATCGTGTTGTCGCCGCGCGTGACCTTCATGTCGACCGTGCCCTTGACGTTCTCGGGCGTGATCGCCTCGACCGTGAACATGCCGTTCGCGGCACCCATGTTGCTGCCGCTGCAGTCGAGGCGTACTTCCATCCTGCGCGCCGACTGGCTGACGATCGTGCGCTTGCAGGAGCGCTCGCCGTTGTCGTCCTGGCTCTGAAACGCGCGCTCGCGGTCCTTTTCGGTGTAGCAGGCCTTGTGCGTGTCGGTGCGCGGCCCCTTGGACTGGTGCGCCTGCAGCGCCGCCTCCATCTTCGCCCGCTGCTCGGGCGATAGCCTGGCCAGCACCTCGGGCGGAATCGGCGGCCGGCCACTCGATTCGGTGGTGGACGTGACCTCCCACAATCCGAGCTTCGCGTTCAACGTCTGCGCGTCGGCTCCAAAGGACAGCGCGCCTCCCAGCAGGATCGCTGCAAACAAGTTTCTCATCGTGCCCTCCCGTTTCCGTCGCGCACGATGCGCGCGGATCAATGTCCCAGGATTTTCGAAAGGAAATCCTTGGTGCGGTCGCTCTTGGGATTGCTGAAGAAATCGTGCGGGTCGCCTTCTTCGACGATCTGGCCCTGGTCCATGAAGATCACCCGGTTCGCGACCGCCTTCGCGAATCCCATCTCGTGCGTGACGCAGATCATCGTGATGCCGCCCTTGGCGAGTTCGATCATCACGTCGAGCACTTCCTTGATCATCTCGGGGTCGAGCGCCGAGGTCGGTTCGTCGAACAGCATGATCTTCGGCTTCAGGCACAGTGCGCGCGCGATCGCCACGCGCTGCTGTTGGCCGCCCGACAGCTGCAGCGGGTACTTGTGCGCCTGCTCGGCGATGCGCACCCGGTTGAGCTGCGCCATCGCGCGCTCTTCGGCCTCCTTCTTCGGCGTCTTGCCGACCCACATCGGCGACAGCGTCAGGTTCTCCAGCACGGTCAGGTGCGGGAACAGGTTGAACTGCTGGAACACCATGCCGACTTCCTTGCGCACCTGCTCGATCGCCTTGATGTCGTCGGTCAGTTCCACGCCGTCGACGACGATGTGTCCTTCCTGGTGCTCCTCGAGCCGGTTGATGCAGCGGATCAGGGTCGATTTGCCGGAGCCCGACGGCCCGCAGATCACGATGCGCTCGCCGGTCCTGACCTTCAGGTCGATGTCGCGCAACACGTGGAAGTTGTTGCCGTACCACTTGTTGACCTTGTCGAACGTGATGATGTGCTCGCCCATCGCGGTTCCTTAGCGTGCCTTGCTGCGGCCGACGTGCTTCTCGATCCAGCGGCTGTAGCGCGTCATTGCAAAGCAGAAGATGAAATAGATGAGGGTGATGAAGATGTAGCCCTCGAAGATGAAGGGGCGCCAGTTCGCGTCCGAGTTCAGCGCCAGCGCCAGCGCACCCATCAGCTCGTACATCGATACGATGGTGACCAGCGAAGTGTCCATGAAGATCGAGATGAAGCTGTTCATGATGCCGGGCACGACCATCGCCAGCGCCTGCGGCAGCACGATCTTGCGCTGCGTCTGCCAGTAGGATAGGCCGAGCGATTGGGCCGCCTCGATCTGGCCCTTCGGGATCGCCTGCAACCCGCCGCGGATCACCTCGGCGAGGTACGCGGCCGAGAACAGCGTGATGCCGACCAGAACGCGTAGCAGCACGTCGGGCGACTTGCCCACCGGCATGAACAGCGGGAACATGAAACTCGCCATGAACAGCACCGAGATCAACGGCACGCCGCGGATCAGCTCGATGTAGACCACGCTCAGCGTATGGATCGCCGGCAGGCTGGAACGGCGCCCGAGCGCGACCACGATCGCGATCGGATACGCGAGCACGATGCCGAAGGTCGCCAGCATGATCGTCAGCGGCAGCCCGCCCCACACGTCAGTCGGCACAAACTCGAGTCCGAACACGCCCCCCAGCATCAGCGCGAAATACGCGGGGATCACCACGATCCACACCAGCGCCAGCCACTTCTTCCAGAAGTAGCGGATGCAGGTCACTACGAGCAGTGCCAGCAGCAAAAGCGTCGCCAGTTCCGGCCGCCATTGCTGCTCGAACGGATAGCGGCCGAACAGGATCAGCCGGTACTTCTCCGCTATGACGCCCCAGCACGCGCCGGTGCCGCGCGCCGCCTGGCACGCATCGAGCTTCGGTGCGAAGACGGCGTCGAACGCTGTCCACTTCACGACCGACGGCAGCACGTAGATCGCCAGCGCGATGATCGCCAGCGTGATGATCGAGTTGCCGATGCCGCCGAGCAGGTTGGCGCGGATCCAGGGAATGAATCCCTCGGTCTTGACCGGCGCCGGGCGCGGCGCGATCGGATTGAACACGACGTCCATGATCAGCGCTCCTTGATCGCCGCGCGCTTGTTGTACCAGTTCATGAACGCGCTGGTCGAAAGCGACAGGACCAGATACACCGCCATCACGATCGCGATGCATTCGACCGCGCGGCCGGTCTGGTTCAGCGACGTGTTCGCAATCGACACGACATCCGGATAGCCGATCGCCACCGCGAGCGAGGAGTTCTTCGTCAGGTTCAGGTACTGGCTGGTCATCGGCGGGATGATCACGCGCAGTGCCTGCGGCAGGATCACCAGCCGCATCGACTGGGTTTTCGACAGGCCGATGCTGCTCGCCGCCTCGACCTGTCCATGCGACACCGACGAAATGCCCGCGCGCACGACCTCTGCCATGAACGCCGACGTGTAGCAGACCAGCCCGATCAGTACCGCCATGAACTCGGGCGTGGCCGCCGCGCCGCCTTCGATCTGGTAGCCGCCCGGCTTCGGGATGTTCCATGCCGTGGGAGCACCCCCGACCAGCCAGCCGACGAATGCGGCGACCAGCACGATCGCCAGCGGCAGCCAGAACATGCTGAACGCACGGCCGGTCTGCTCGAAATGGCGGCGCGCCCAGCGACGGTAGAACCAGGAGATC
>JBAIYN010000066.1:0-1528 GCA_037915775.1 Burkholderiales bacterium
GGACCTGCTGTCCGACTACGCTGAGACCATCGATAGCGGCGAACTGGAGCGGTGGCCCGGGTTCTTCACCGGGGACGGCGAATACCAGATCATCACGCGCGAGAGCCACGACGCCGGGCTGCCGATCGGCATTCTGTATTGCGGCAGCCGCGGCATGATGGAGGACCGTGTGCGCGCGCTGCGCACCGCGAACATCTATGAGCCGCATGCCTATCGGCACCTGCTTGGACGTTCGCGCTTCGATCAGCAGGGTGGCGAATTCGCCGTACGGTCGAATTTCTGCGTGTTCCGGATCGCGCAGAACGGCGACACGGTGACCTTCGCCACCGGCCGCTATCTCGACCGGATCGTGCACTATGGCGGTGCGCTGCGGTTCCGCTCGCGCCGTGTTGTGCTCGACTCGCGTCGCGTCGATATATTGCTCGTATTGCCGTTGTAGCTACACCGGCAGTTCGGACGTGGCGCGCGCCACCACCTGCGGGAGCCACACGCTGACAGTGGTGCCGATCCCTTCCTCGCTCTCGATCGACAACTGGCCGCGGTGGCGATTGACGATGTGTTTGACGATGGCCAGTCCGAGGCCGGTGCCGCCGGCGGCGCGCGATCGGCTGGTATCCACCCGATAGAAGCGCTCGGTCAGTCGCGGCAGGTGTTCGCGCGGAATGCCGGCCCCTTCGTCGCTGACCGTCAGCAGGACGCCCGGACGTGTGCGCGAGGCAACCGCGAGCGACAGGCGAATAGTGCCTCCAGGCCGGCCATACTTCACCGCGTTGTCCAGCAGGTTCTGCACCACCTGGATCAGCTGGTCGGCGTCGCCGGTGACCGGCGGCAGATCGGGCGGGGCACACAGATCAAGCGTGACCGAGCGTTCCTGCAGCCGCGGCTCGAAGCTGGCCGCCAGGCGCGTCAACAGCTCGCAAAGTTGCACCGGATCGGATGGCGCCTGATGCTCGATCAGCTCGATGCGCGACAGGCTGAGGAGGTCATCGATCAGCCGGTTCATGCGTGCCGCCTGCTCGCCCATGATGCCGAGGAAGCGCTGCTGTGCGGGAGGGTCATCGGCGGCGGGTCCGCGCAGCGTATCGATGAAGCCGATCAGCGATGCGAGTGGCGTGCGCAGCTCGTGGCTGACATTGGCGACGAAGTCGGCGCGCATGCGCTCGACCGCACGCTCCCGCGTGCGATCCGACAGCACCAGAATGGCGCGGCCACCATCGGCGATCGGCGGGTCCACCGGCACCACCGTGGCATGCAGTTCGCGCGGCACCGGCACCGGCAGGGTCACATCGGCGGTCTGGTTCAGTCCGGACGTGAACGCGCGGTCGATCGCGGCACGCAAATCGGGATGGCGCAGCACAGCTGGCATATCGGCACCGAACGCTGCTCGCGCGGCGGAGTTGGCGCGACGCACACTGCGATCCTCGCCAAGCACGAGCAACGGATCCGGCAAACTCTCGACCACCGTGCCATCGGCACGGCGAAGCTGCTCGACCAGCTGCGCGCGCCCCGCCACGCGACGGCCAAGCCG
>JBAIYN010000072.1:0-2005 GCA_037915775.1 Burkholderiales bacterium
ATGATCGGCTTCGGCGACGCCTGCACTTCCTCGATCACCTGGCGCAGGCGGTTCTCGAATTCCCCTTTCATGCTCGCGCCCGCCTGCAGCAGGCCGACGTCCAGCACGCGCAGGCTCACCTCGCGCAACGGCGGCGGCACGTCGCCGGCGACGATGCGCTGGGCGAATCCTTCCACGACCGCCGTCTTGCCGACGCCGGCTTCGCCCGTGAGGATCGGATTGTTCTGCCGGCGCCGCATCAGGATGTCGACGACCTGGCGGATCTCGTCGTCGCGGCCGACGATCGGGTCGAGCTTGCCGGTGCGCGCCTGCTCGGTCAGATCGACGGTGAAGCGGTTGAGCGCTTCCTGCTTGCCGAGTGCCGCGGGGGCCGGTTCACCGCCGCCCGCCGATCCGCCGCCAGCGCCGAGCTGGCTGCCGTCCGTAGCGGCGAGGTGCGCTTCGGGCGAGCCGCCGATGATCGCGTCGAGTTCTTCGGTCAGCGTGTCGGGCTTGATCTTGTCGAACTCGCGCGAGATGGCCTGCAGCGTGTGACGCAGTCCGGCCGTCTTGAGAATGCCGAGCAGCAGGTATCCGGTGCGCACCTGCGATGCGCGGTACATCAGCGAGCCGTACACCCAGCCGCGCTCGACGGCCTCGTCGATCTGCGACGACAGGTCGGTGACCGAGGTCGAACCGCGGGGCAGCCGATCGAGCGCGGCCACCATGTCGCGCGCCAGCACGGCGGGGTCGAGCCCGTAGTGCCGGATCACGCGATGCAGGTCGGAATCGGCCAGTTGCAGGATCTGGTGCAGCCAGTGCGCCAGTTCGACGTACGGATTGCCGCGCATCTTGCACAGCATCGTGGCGCTTTCGATCGACTGATAGGCAAGCTTGTTCAGCTTGCCGAACAACGCGACGCGACTGATCTCCGTCATGAAATAACGCTCCCTTCAGTTCCGGCCACGAGCATCGAGGACCAGTTGATCGCAACGCCGCTTCGCAGGATCGCCGCCGAGCCAGGTGGTCCACCCGAGTCGCGTTCCCCCGCCGCCGCCACCGAGCGTCAACGCAGGAACGGCGTCGGGACGGAGCACGAGTTGCAGGTCCCAGTCGAGCGTGTCGCCGACGTAGTTGCGGATCCACGCCGCGAGCCGCGGGAGACTGTCGCCTCCCGGCAGAAAACGTTCGAAGTCGGCGCGGCCGACGGGTCCGATGCGGACGCGAAACTTGTGTTGCACCTGCCAGGAGCGGCCGCCAAGGGTGGTGCTGTCGCCGAGGCGCGCATGGCCGTCGCGCACGCCGATCCGCGTGCGCAGATCGGCGGGAACCTCGAGCCACTGGCCGACGAATTGCAGGATCTCCACGGGTACGCGGAAGAACGCCTGCAGGATGGCGCGCAGTCCTTCGGCGTGGCGCGTCGCTTGCGACAGCAGACCTGCGAAGTGCAGTTTCGCCCGGTCGGGCACCGCGTCGCGCCGATGCAGCGACGTCTGGCCAAGCCCGCACAGTGCGCCGACGTACAGCGCAAAACGATCGTCCTGCGGGCGGTCGCGATTCACCACCGGCTGGGCCGTCGCCCATGCCCGATAGAACAGGCTCAGCATGCGGTGATGGAACAGGTCGAGAAAACGCACGAAGGTCGGATCCGCGCTGTTGCGCTGGCGATCGCGCGCGAACTCGGTCAGATGGATCGGCAGCGGACCGTTGGGGCCGAGCAGGCCGAAGAAGTTCACGCGCAGCCGCGGTGGACGGCCGTCCCTGGCCCTGTCGTAACCGGCCAGCGGACCGGCTGCGAATGCGAGCGCCGCCTCCTGGCCGAGCCGGATCGCATCGTCGCGAGGGCGCAGTGACGTGCCCACGCGCGGCAGTTCGGCGTGCGTGTTCTCGATGAGTCGCATCACCTGGTAGAAGTCCAGGCGCGCCACGGCTTCCGACAGCAACCGGTCCAGTTCTACAGCAGCGGGCATTGTCCGATCCTGGACGGCCAGCGCGCGATCTCTCCGCGTGCCAGCGTCTTGATCAC
>JBAIYN010000174.1:0-6827 GCA_037915775.1 Burkholderiales bacterium
CCGCAGGCCGGTTCCGATCTCGCGCTGGTGCGGACCAAGGCGGTGCGGCAGGGCGACGGCAGCTATCGGCTGACCGGCACCAAGATCTTCATCACCTACGGCGAGCACGACATGGCGGACAACATCGTCCACCTCGTCCTCGCACGCACGCCGGATGCTCCGGAAGGCGTGAAGGGCATTTCGCTCTTCATCGTTCCGAAGTTCCTCATCAACGCGGACGGCTCGCTCGGCAAGCGCAACGACGTATGGTGTTCGTCGATCGAACACAAGCTCGGCATCAAGGCGAGTCCGACCGCGGTGCTGCTGTTCGGCGACAACAAGGGCGAGGTCGGGCCGGGCGCCATCGGCTACCTGATCGGCGAGGAGAACCGCGGCCTCGAGTACATGTTCATCATGATGAACGCGGCGCGCTTCGCGGTGGGCGTGCAGGGGGTGGCGATCGCCGAGCGGGCGTACCAGCAGGCGACCGGCTATGCGAAGGAGCGCGTGCAGAGCCGCGCGGTCGAGGGATCGAGCGCCGCCGTTGCGATCGTCCAGCATCCCGACGTGCGCCGCATGCTGATGTTCATGCGCGCCAATACCGAGGCGGCGCGTGCGATCGCGTATGTCGCGGCGGCGTGGTGCGACACGGCGCACCATCATCCCGACGAAGCAATGCGCAGGCAGGCGCGCGCGATCTACGAATACATGGTGCCGATCGTCAAGGGCTGGTCGACCGAGATGGCGATCGACGTGGCGTCCACCGGCATCCAGGTGCACGGCGGAATGGGGTTCATCGAGGAAACCGGCGCGGCGCAGTTTTATCGCGACGCACGCATCCTCACCATCTACGAAGGCACCACGGCGATCCAGGCGAATGATTTCGTCGGCCGCAAGACCCTGCGCGACGGCGGCGCGGTGGCAAAGGGATTGATCGCGCAGATGCGCGCGACTGAAGCCGAACTGGCGCGGTCGGCGATGCCGGGGCTTGCTGCGATCGGCCGACGCCTGAAGGCCGCCGCCGACGATCTTGCGGCCGTGATCGACCATGTCGTCGCCAACGTCAAGGGCGATATCCGCGGCGTATACGCGGGTTCGGTGCCGTATCTGAAGCTGGCCGGCGTGGTCCACGGGGGCTGGCAGATGGCGCGCGCCGCGCTGGCGGCGGAACGTGCACTGGCGACGGGCGCAGACGACGCCGATTTCCTGCGCGCCAAGATCGCGACCGCGCGCTTCCACGCGGAGCACATCCTCTCGACGTCGGGCGGCCTGCGCGCCGCCGCGATCGAGGGCGCCGAACCGACGCTCGCGATCCCGGCCGAGCAGTTCTGAGCGCTTGCGCCATCGCGCGATAGGGTCGACCTATCGCGTGAATTGAGAGAAGTCATTGGTCCGCGGCGACCGTTGCGCTTACAGTTTCGTCGTCCGGGCGTGATCTGGCTGCCCGGTTTTCCTTCTACGACCCAGTCTGGAGACTCCCTATGGCACAACTGAAAGGCTCGAAGACCGAAGGCAATCTGAAGGCTGCATTTGCGGGCGAATCGCAGGCGAATCGCCGCTATCTGTATTTCGCCGCCAAGGCCGACGTCGAGGGCTACAACGATGTCGCCGCGGTGTTCCGTTCGACCGCCGAGGGCGAGACCGGGCATGCGCACGGCCACCTGGAGTACCTGGAGCAGGTCGGTGATCCGGCCACCGGGCTGCCGATCGGCCCGACGAAGTCGAACCTGAAGGCCGCAATTGCCGGCGAGACGCACGAGTACACCGACATGTACCCGGGCATGGCAAAGACCGCACGCCAGGAAGGCTTCGACGAGATCGCCGACTGGTTCGAGACTCTGGCCAAGGCCGAGCGTTCGCATGCGAACAAGTTCCAGAAGACGCTCGATTCGATCGTCGACTGAACGCGACAGAGCCGGCGTGCGCGGTGCACGCCGGAATCCTTCCCGTGTCGAGGCGGGCCGCCATCTGCGAAGAAGCGGCCCGTTTTGCTGCTGTGAGCTGAATCTCTAAAAAGGAAAACCGATGTCAGTCCGCGAAGGGTCGCTGGAAGCGCCGACCCGCCATCCGCTCGACTGGAAGAACCCTGACTTCTACGACGAAGCCGCGCTCGACAAGGAATTGCATCGCGTCTTCGACATCTGCCATGGCTGCCGCCGCTGCGTCAGCCTGTGCGGCGCATTCCCGACGCTGTTCGATCTGGTCGACAACAGTCCGACCATGGAACTCGACGGCGTGCCGAAGGAGAAGTACCGCGATGTCGTCGACCAGTGCTACCTGTGCGACATGTGCTTCATGACGAAGTGCCCGTACGTGCCGCCGCATCCGTGGAACCTCGATTTCCCGCACCTGATGCTGCGCGCGAAGGCGGTGCACTTCAAGAAGCACGGCGCGAGCGCGGTCGACCGGTTCATGACCTCGACCGACAAGGTCGGCATGTTCGCGGGCATTCCGATCATCACGCAGACCATCAACGCGGTGAACCGAACCGCCCCTGCGCGCGCAGCGCAAGAAAGCATGCTCGGCCTCGAGCGCAGCGCATGGCGGCCCGATTTCGCCCCGAAGAAGTTCCGCTCGGCGGCACGCTCGAACGCCGCGGCGCCGGTGCGGGATGGCGCCAAGACGCCGGGCAAGGTGGCGATCTTCGCGACCTGCTACGTGAACTACAACGAGCCCGGCATCGGGCACGACCTGGTTCGCATCCTCGAGCACAACACCATTCCCTTCGTGCTGGCGGAAAAGGAAGCCTGCTGCGGCATGCCGAAGCTGGAGATCGGCGATCTCGACGCGGTCGAGGAACTGAAGAACATCAACATCCCGCAGCTGGCGCGGCTGGCGCGCGAGGGTTACGCGATCATGAGCGCGATCCCGTCGTGCACGCTGATGTACAAGCAGGAACTGCCCCTGTTCTTTCCCGGCGATGCCGACGTCAAGGCGGTCAGCGAGGCGATGTGGGATCCGTTCGAATACCTCGTCGCGCGCAACAAGGACGGCCTGCTGAAGACCGATTTCCGTCAGCCGCTCGGCACGGTGTCGTATCACGTGCCCTGCCACGGGCGGGTGCAGAACATCGGCCGCAAGACCGAAGAACTGCTGAAGCTGGTGCCGCAGACCACGGTCAACACGGTCGAGCGCTGCTCGGGGCACTCCGGACTATGGGGCACCCGCAAGCAGTTCCACGCGATGGCGATGAAGATCGGCAAGCCGGTGTTCAAGTCGATGGCCGGCGCCAAGCCCGACTACATCAGCTCCGACTGCCAGCTTGCCGGACACCACCTCGAACAGGGAATCGAGCAGTTCGCCCGCGAATCGCTCGAAGGCAAACGGCCGACGCTGGCGCACCCGATCACCCTGGTGCGCATCGCCTACGGGCTGTGAGGAAGGCCATGGAGAGTGTGAACATGCCGCGCATCGAACGAAGCAGCCTGCTGACGCTGGAGGCATACGCAAGGCAACGCAAGGACTTCCGGGCCCGGGTCATTGCGCACAAGAAGAACCGCACCGTGCACCTGGGCGATCACGTGACGCTGATCTTCGAGGATGAGCTGACGATCCGCTACCAGATCCAGGAAATGCTGCGGATCGAGAAAACCTTCGAGGAAGAGGGCATCCAGGACGAACTCGACGCGTACAACCCGCTCGTCCCCGACGGCGCGAACCTGAAGGCGACGATGATGATCGAGTACGAGGACCCGGTCGTCCGCGCGCGCGAGCTCGCGAAGCTGAAAGGCATCGAGGACGCGGTCTACGTGCAGGTCGACGGCCACCCCAGGGTGAAAGCGATCGCGGACGAGGACCTGCAACGCGAGAACGACGAGAAGACCTCCTCCGTCCATTTCCTGCGCTTCGAGTTCACTGCCGCGATGATCGCGACGATCAAGGGCGGCGGTGCGGTCGCAATGGGGATAGATCATCCGCAGTACCGGGCGCGGGTCGACGAGATTGCGCCGCAGGTCCAGGCTTCGCTGGCGCGCGACTTCGCGTAGGAGCACGGCCGCGCGTGCGATCATTTCGCATGCAGCGCAAGCCGGTCGCAAAGGCACCTCTCCACGTGGCGCCGCGCAAGGGGCGCGGCGCGACCTTCAACGTCACTCACCGGTTCGAGCGCGTCGAGCGCGAGGCCGACGGCGACGCGCTCGATGCCGCGCGGCTGGCGCAAGCGGACGACGAGACACCGCCGCTCGCGACCGAGGTGACGTTCGAGCACGCGAGGTCGATCCTGGCCTGGAACGATTCGCCCGACATCTATTTCGACCGGTCGATCAATCCTTACCGGGGCTGCGAGCACGGCTGCGTCTACTGCTACGCACGGCCGACGCACAGCTATCTGGGGCTTTCGCCCGGGCTCGATTTCGAGACCAGGCTGGTGGCGAAGATCAACGCAGCCGAGGTGCTGAAGCGCGAACTGGCAGCACCCGCCTATCGAGCCGATGTGATCAACCTCGGTTCGGCCACCGACGCCTATCAGCCGGTCGAGCGCGACCTGGGCATCACGCGGCAGATCCTTGAAGTCCTGTCTGCCGCGCAGCATCCGGTCGCGATCGTCACCAAGTCCAGCCTTGTCGAACGGGACCTCGATCTGCTGGTGCCGATGGCGCAGCGGGAGTTGGTCGCGATCTATGTCAGTGTCACCACGCTCGATGGGGCGTTGTCGCGCAAGCTCGAGCCGCGGGCGGCGAGCCCGGCGCGACGCCTGCGGACGATCGAGACGCTTGCGCGTGCCGGCGTGCCGGTGTGCGTCAATGTCGCGCCGATCATCCCGTTCCTGACCGAACCCGACATGGAACGCATCATGCAGGCGGCGGCCGACGCCGGCGCGGCAGCCGCCTTCTACACCGTGCTGCGCCTGCCGTGGGAAGTGAATCCGCTGTTCCAGGACTGGCTCGCCAAGCACTATCCCGACCGCGCCGAACGCGTGCTGAACCGCGTGCGCGACATGCGCGGCGGCAAGGATTACGACGCCGCGTTTCGGACGCGCATGAAGGGAGAGGGGGTGTGGGCGAACCTGATTCGCCAGCGCTTCGACAAGGCTTGCGCGCGCCTGAATCTGCAGTTCAAGCGCTTCGACCTTCGCGCGGACCTGTTTCAACCGCCCGCGCGCGATGAACGCCAGATCGATCTCTTCTAGCGCCCAAGCAGGGTCTGGAAGAACAGCGTGATTGCGGTCATCAGCACGATGGCTCCGACCACCAGGGTGGCGATCGCAACCAGCACCGCGTCCCACCCGCTGTGGTTGCTCTGCTCCGAACCGGGATTGAAACGCGCGTCGAACCTGGCGTCGGGCATCAGCGCCAGCACGAGCGCCTCGATGCAGCCGGCGATGAACGGAATCACGGCGACGAAGAAGGCGGGGGTTTCGTACCAGTTCTTCACGCCGATAAGCAGCGGCGCGCTGAGCATCGTGATCCCGAGCGGCAGCCACCAGAGGCGCTGCCCGAGGTAGACGCGATGCACGCCCAGCGCGCCGAGCGCGAACGCCAGCAGCGCGGCAATGGATTTGCGCCGGAACATCGTGGAATCCTTTCCCCTGCAAGGTTCGGCCGCTGCGGATGATACGGAGCCCATGTCGCCGGTTGCCCCGAGCGGCAGCGGGGCGCTACAATCCACAGCTTTCCCAAAATGCAAGCTCTGGATTCTTAAGGATTTCTGATGGTCGTCATCCGACTGGCCCGTGGCGGTGCCAAGAAACGCCCGTACTTCAACATCGTCGCGACCGACTCACGCAACGCGCGTGACGGACGGTTCATCGAACGCGTTGGGTTCTACAACCCGATCGCGGCGGAGAACGAGCCTCGCTTCCGTGTAGCGTCCGACCGCCTGACCTACTGGCAGGGCGTCGGTGCGCAGGTGAGCCCGACGGTCGCACGCTTGCTGAAGGAATTCGGCAATGCTCCGGCACAGGGTGCGCCGGCCGCCTGAGCGGATGCATGAAGTCCGTCGTGCGCTGCCGCCGGACCTGATCGAACTCGGAGCAGTACGCGGCGCCTACGGAGTCAACGGATGGGTCCGCGTCGCTCCCTACAGCTCGGATGCGGACGTTCTTCGGTCGAAGCGCAACTGGTGGCTGCAGCGCAATGGCGCGGCGGAGCAGGTCGAGGTGACCGGCCTGCGGCGACACGCAGGGCAACTGCTTGCGAAATGGGCGGGTTGTGAAACGCCCGAGGCCGCCGAGGCGCTGAGGGGCGCGACGGTCGGAGTGCCGCGCAGCGAATTTCCACCGCCTCCGCAGGGAACGTACTACTGGGCCGATCTGGTCGGTGCAAGCGTGGTGAACCGGGCCGGCGACGTACTGGGAAGGGTGCGGGGACTGAGCAACAACGGCGCGCAGGACCTGCTGGAAGTAGAGGAAGGCGAGTTGATCCGGCTGGTGCCAATGATCGAAACCTATATCGACCGCATCGATGTCGAGGGAAAGACGATCACCGTGGACTGGCAGCGGGACTGGTAGAGAAGTGACCGGGAGGGTGCGTGCGGTTCGACGTGATCACGCTGTTCCCGGAGATGTTCCGGGTGTTGGCCGAATTCGGCATCACGCGGCGCGCTCACGAGCAAGGGCGCTGGTCGCTGCGGACCTGGAATCCGCGTGATTTCACGTCCGACGCGCATCGCACGGTCGACGACCGACCGTTCGGTGGCGGGCCGGGGATGGTGATGCTGGCCGAGCCGCTGGCGCTGGCGGTGGAGGCGGCAGGTCGCGACGCGGCGCGCGGCGGCGCGGCGGCAAAGGTGATCGCATTCGCGCCCGCGGGGCGTCCGCTGACCGACGCGCTGGTGCGCGAGTGGTCGACCGGCAGCGCGCTGACGCTGGTGTGCGGAAGGTACGAGGGCATCGATCAGCGCTTTCTCGA
>JBAIYN010000400.1:0-5269 GCA_037915775.1 Burkholderiales bacterium
GCGCGCGCACCGCCTCGCCGGTGCGCAGGTCGAAACACGCGTGATGCCACGGGCAGCGAATGGTGTCGCCGACGATCATCCCCTCCGCAAGCGGACCGTGGTAGTGGCTGCAGGACGCAGCCACCGCGAAGAATTCTCCACCGCGGCGCACGAGAAGAACCGCCTCGTCGCCGACCCGGCCGGCCAGCATCGCGCCGTCCGCCAGATTGTCGACCGGAACGCCCTGTGTCAGATCGGGCCCGCCATCGGTGCTCGCTTCGCTCATCTCGATCCCTCGCTCTTAAGTGGCGTGCCAGCGTGTCCGCCTTGGGCGGCCTGCCATGCGCGCGGTAGAGATGCCGTGCCGCTTGCTCACGGCGGCCCTGATTTCAACTGCAACGTGAATCCGCTCGGCCGGGACCCTTGTCCCATCATCTCGGTGCAGTGCAAGTGGCCGCGGATCGCTCCGCTTCTGACCCGCCCTGCGCGAATGTGACCGCGGCAAACATAGGCCCGACGTATCCACACATGCAACGCAGTCTTCCCCGGCACCGACCGTCCGCACGGCCAGCGTGGGCGATACTCGTTGATGCCACGCCCGCCGGCACGCGGCTGCGTGCAACTGCCCTGTTCTGGCAGCAAGACTCAGCCCGCCGCACGCACGTTGTACAGGGCGAGGGTTCCGTAGCCCTTGGCGAGGGGAATGCGTCCGACGTAGCGCATCGACAGACCGTCGACGCCAGTGGCTGCTGCAACCGCCGCGAACGCGCTGCTCGCATACACCTGCCCGGGGGGCGTGATGGGTTCGATGCGGGCCGTGCGGCTGGTGTGCGGGCCCGTGTACAGATTGCCGCCCGTGACCGGATCGTGAGCACAGTGAACGGGTCCGCAATGGACCGCGATGCGCAGGTCGAAACCCGGTGGAAGTCCCCATGCCTTGCGGTCGAACGCGCGCATCAGCGCACTCAACTCGAGCGCATAGTGGCCGGCATCGCGAACGTCGCGGAACACCATGTACAGCCCGTCGCCGGACGTTTCGACATGCTCGAATCGGTGTTCGGTGCGCCGATTCAGGGCAGCGACGGCTTCCAGAAAACCGGAAATGAAGCCCGGGATCTGATCCTCGCTCAATTGGCTGTAGCCCACCGCATCGGCGAACAGCAATGCGCGCATTTCGTGCCGCACTGCTCTGCCACTCGCTTCCGGAGCCGCCGCCGGGCCTCCGTCGTCGACCATGCCCTCGTGAAACCAATGCGGATGCACCTTGTCCACCGGCAGCCCACGTCGTTCCCATAAAGCCACCAGCGATGCGGCCCCGCCTGCCAGGCCCCTGACGCGCGGATCCCAGATCGCAAGACCGCGCAACTCCGTATCGAGTACGTCGGCGCGCAGCGCCCCTATCCCGGTCAGGATGAGATTCGCATATTCGAATGCTGCCGCACTGCCGCTGGCGCGATGGTCGCTCGCGATCGTGACGCTGTCCGCCTCCGTCAGCGCACGTTCGAAGCGCAGACCCCAGTCGCCCTGCGCAAAGTCGACACTCGTGCGTCGAAATTCCGCCGGCGGAAACGGCAGCACGACGTGCGTTTCGCAACCCAGTTCGCGCGCCGCTTCCAGACAGATGATGTCGGCGCCGCACGCCGCGGATCCGTAGACGGCCCCGGGCCGGAGCCCGGAAAGACATTCGAGCACCGCTGCGCGAACGGCGGCCTCGACCGAAGCCGGGAACCTCGGTGCCGGCCGACCGGGCCGGTCGATCATATTGCCGGTGAACACAAGGACGGGTGGAATCCGCAACACCTCCGCAACGCTTGCCCCGTCCCCAGGCAGATGCGCGGCGAGCAGCCGTGCCTGACGTCGCGTCGAGCTGAGGTCGCCGAAGCGGTTCCCGGCCAGAGCCGCCGCGCGTGTGTAGTGCAGGGCCGCGGATTCGGAATCGCCCAGGATCAGCGCCGCCTCCCCTAACGTCGCTTCCTTCCAGTAGCGCGATGGATCCTCCGGGCGATCCTCGCCCGGCTGCCGGCAAATCTCGCGGACATCGCGGGCAATGCTGCGGGCGCGTTGCAGGTCGCCGCGCAGGACGGCGAGTGCAGCGGCATTGATACCCGCGTAGTAAGCGCCACCCGCTGCATCGGCACGGCGCGCGTTATCGAACGCTTGCCGATAGAGGCGGAATGCTTCCTGCAGATGGTGACGGCGCCGCGTGCCGTCCTTCGCCGTCAGCGCCTGGTCCTTGTGCGTGCGCGCCAGCATGCCGAGCGTCTCGACGTCGCCGCGCCCCTCCGCTGCGAGTCTTCCGAGCAGTTCGCTGGCGCGTTCCACGTCTCCGCTGCGGGCGAGCGCGAGCCCCTGCAGTTGGCGCAGCCGCACGTGCTCCGGCCAGCGCTCGAGACCCGACTGCGCGGCGTTGTAAGCCAGCACCGGCTCGCCCAGGTGCAAGTAGCTCTCGGCGCATGACACCGCCAAGTCCGGCGTCTCGAACGAATCATTCAACGTGCGATCGGTCATTGCGACACTTCCAGGCCGGACTTCTCTTTGCTGCGCCGCCGCCGAGGGTCGTACAAGTCCACCGCTGTCCTTCGATGGCCTCGCGCCGCGGGTCGCCTCCATGATGACACGCTGTTCAAACAGCGCAGGATCGCCTACTCTGCGCGGCACTGTGCAAGGCGCCGATCCACCGGTCCGCGGACGGTGCCCAACTGCGGCTGGACCTGCTGGATAGCTTGAGGAGAGATTCTCCGTGCCGAACCGCCGTACCTCGCCGCGCATCCGCTTTCCGGCGTCCCGATCATGAGCAGCGTGTACCGACTGGAGACGCCGGGTCCCAGCCTCGACGAAGACGCGTGGGACGACCTGCTCAACTTCATCGAGGAGCGGCGCGTAATCCCCATCGTCGGGCCGGAACTGCTGACCGTCGAGACCGACACCGGGCCGCGCCTGCTGTACGACTGGATGGCCGAAAGGCTCGCGGCGAAGCTGGGCGTGGACACGGCACAGCTGCCCGTACCCTACACGCTGAACGACGTGGTGTGCTGGTTTCTCGCCGCACGCGGCCGGCGCGAGGACACCTATACCCGCCTGCGCAGCATATTGCGCGACGCGAGCTTCGCGCCGCCCAAGGCGCTGCGCCAGCTGGCCGAGATCACCGATTTCGATCTCTTCGTCACCACCACTTTCGACTCGCTGCTCGAGACCGCGCTCAACGCCGAGCGCTTCGGGGGCGCGCAGTCCACGGAGGTGATCAGCTATTCGCCCAACCGCGTGGCCGACCTGCCCAGCGAGCGCGAGCAGCTGCAGCGGCCGGTGATCTACCACCTGCTCGGCCGCTGCTCGGCATCGCCGACGTATGTCGTATCCGACGAAGACCTGCTCGAATTCGTCTGCGCGCTGCAGAGCGAGCACCTGACGCCGGAAAAGCTCTTCTACGAACTCGAGCACAACCACCTGCTGATCATCGGCAGCAACTTCTCGAACTGGCTCGCGCGCCTGTTCCTGCGCATGGCCAAACGGCGACGGCTTTCGGACCCTCGCGACGTCGGCGAGGTGCTGGCCGACGACCACACCGGTGCCGATGAGCGACTGATGACTTTTCTGCAGCAGGTCAGCGTCCGCACGCGCGTCTACAGCGGCGCGGCTCATTTCGTCGACGAGCTGCACCGGCGCTGGAGCGCGCGCCGCCAGCCGGCGCAGGTGATTCCGCTCAGCGCCGCCCCCCAGCGGTTCCTCCCGCCCGAGCGCGAGATGCCGGACCGCGCGGTCTTCATCAGCTATGCGCGCGAGGATCTCGCCGCCGTGCAGAAGCTGAAGGCCGTGTTCGATGCCGCCGGAATTGCCACCTGGTTCGACATCGACCGGCTCGAAGGCGGCGACGACTACGACCGCAAGATCCAGAAGAACATTGCGCGCTGCTCGTATTTCATTCCCGTGATCTCGGCCGCCACCGAGCGACGGCTCGAGGCGTACTTCCGCCGCGAATGGAGCTACGCGCTCGACCGTACGCGCAACATGGCCGACGAGGCGATCTTCATCCTGCCGGTGTGCATCGACGGCACGAGTGCCGCGACCGCACGCGTGCCGGACAAGTTCAAGGCGTTGCACATCGTGCAGCTTCCGGGCGGCGAGCCCTCGCCGGAGTTCGTGCAGCGACTGCAGACGCTGCTCGCGGCGGGGGCGCGATGAACGCACCACTTCCCGCGTCGCCTGCCGTCGATGCGCAACTTGCGATCGACGACCAGCACCCGTGGCTCGGACTGGCGTCGTTCACCGAGGAGACGCGCGGCTACTTCCACGGCCGCGAGGAGGAAGTCGCCGAACTCGCGCGCCGCGTGCAGCGCAAGCCGCTGACGATCCTGTTCGGCCAGTCCGGGCTTGGCAAAACGTCGATCCTGCGTGCCGGGATCGTTCCGCGGCTGCGCCCCGAGGGCTACTGCCCCGTCTACGTGCGCATCGATTACGCGCCCGAATCGCCGCCGCCGTCGGAGCAGATCAAGCAGGCGATCTTTCGCGCCACCGAGTCCTCCGGCGAATGGACGAAGCCCGGCGTCGCCATCGCGGGCGAGTCGCTGTGGGAGTTCATGCACCATCGCGACGACGTGCTGCTCGACGCCAACGGCAAGCCGGTCTTACCGCTGCTGATCTTCGACCAATTCGAGGAGATCTTCACGCTCGCGCAGGCGGACGACACCGGGCGGCAGCGCGCGGCCCAGTTCATCGAGGACCTGGCCGACCTGGTCGAGAACCGTCTGCCGAAGTCGCTGGAAGCACGCCTCGACAGCGATGACTCGATCACCGAGCGCTTCGACTTCGGCCGCGCCGACTACCGCATCCTGATTGCGCTGCGCGAGGATTACCTCGCGCACCTCGAAAGCGTGAAGGGCGTGATGCCGTCGATCACGCAGAACCGCATGCGGCTGGCGCGCATGAACGGGCAGCAGGCGCTGGCCGCTGTGATGAAGCCGGGTGGCAAGCTGGTGTCGCAGGAAGTCGCCGAGGCGATCGTGCGCTTCATCGCCGGCGGCTCCGAACTGCGTAATGCCGAAGTCGAGCCGTCGCTGCTGTCGCTGATCTGCCGCGAACTGAACAACGCGCGCATCGCGCAGGGGCGCAGCGAGATCTCGGCCGACCTGCTGGCCGGCTCGCACGACACGATCCTGGCAGAGTTCTACGAGCGTGCGCTGGCGGACCAGCCGCCAGCCGTGCGCAAGGTGATCGAAGACCAGTTGCTGACCGAATCCGGCTTCCGCGAAAGCCTCGCGGAGGAGCGTGTGCTGAAGGCTTTCGCCGCCGCCGG
>JBAIYN010000164.1:0-15352 GCA_037915775.1 Burkholderiales bacterium
TACTACCGGATCGACCGGCGCGCACTGAGCGACATGCACGCGGCGCTGAACGAGGTGGGCATCCTGTATGCGAGCGTGGTCTGCCATGCGGGCTGGGACGCGGGCTACCGGCAGAAGCAGCCGCGCACGCGACCGACGTCGTTCGCCGCGCCGATCTTCAGCATCCCCGTCGAGCGTGCGAAGCCCGACGATGGCGGCCATGCGTTCGCGATCGTCGGCTACAACGAAGACGGTTTCCTGCTGCAGAACTCGTGGGGGGAGGACTGGGGCACGCGCGGGTACGCGATCCTCACCTACGACGACTGGCTCGCCAACGCGATGGACTGCTGGGTCGCGCAGCTCGGCGTGGTTACGTCCGAGCACCTGGCGATCGCGCGCGCCAGCACGCTGCGCACGAATGCGAAGGGCACCCGCGTTTCGCTGTCCGCGAGCAGCGTCCTGCGCGACCGCGAGATCGCGCCCTTCGTGATCGACATGGGAAACAACGGCCGCCTGTCGAACAGCGGCCAGTTCCGCACCACCGAGGACGACGTGCGCGCGATCGTCGATATTCATCTCGCCGAGGCGCGCAAGCGCTGGGGGCTGGCGGGCAAGCCGGTCGACGTCTGCATCTACGCACACGGCGGACTGGTGGGCGAGAAGGACGCCGCCGCCAGCGCCGCCCAGTGGATCCCGCTGCTTTACCGCAATCGGATCTTCCCCGTGTTCCTGATGTGGGAGACCGATCTGCTCACGACCGTGGTCGATCGCATCAGCGATTCCGTCGCGGGCGTGCCGCGTGCGGTCGGCGGGCGCGAGGGTTTCTGGTCGAGCGCGGAGCGATGGTGGAACGAACGCCTCGAGCGTCTGCTCGCGCGCCCGGGCACGGAACTATGGGGCGAAATGAAGCAGAACGCGGCAGCGATCAGCGCTGCCGCGGATACCGGCGCCGGGATCCTGTACCGGCATTTCATGCGCTCGGCCGCGCAGAAGGAAGCGCTGCGCCTGCACCTGGTCGGCCACTCCGCGGGCTCGATCGTGCATGCGCACATCGTCGACTACGTCTGTGCGCAGGGGATGAAGTTCGAGTCGGTGAGCTTCATGGCGCCGGCGCTGCGCGTCGACACGTTCGATCGCTTGGTGGCGCCGCGGCTGGCCGACCGCTCGATCCGTCGCTACCTGCAGCTGCACCTGACCGAGAAGGCGGAGGAGGACGATCCGACCTGCAGCCCCTACAGGCGCTCGCTGCTGTGGCTGGTGTCCGCATCCTTCGAAGGCGGAGAGGCGACGCCGATCCTCGGCATGGAGAAGTTCTATCGCGCGTACGCGGACCGATTGAAGAACGCCACCGCGATCGCCGCGCCGGGGCCGCAGAGCGCGAGCACGACGCACGGTGGCTTCGACGACGACGAATTGACGCAGCAGCGCGTGATCGAGTTCATCCTGAAGTGAGCTCAGCTGCCGCGCGGCATGCGTGGTCAGCGCTTGCCGACCCCGTCGGGCGAGCGGCAGGCGTCGGGCGTTTGGCCGATGACGATCGCGTTCACGCTCCGTAGCATCGGACGGGGGCCGTTCGCGATCCGGCGGAGGATCGCACAGCGCATTTCATTCGCACGCCGCTTCGATGCCGTCACCCATGCCCGCCATCGATCTGTCGACGCAGGCGCACGGCGCTGGCGATGCCTGGTCACGCTCGGTCGGCCAGATGCTCGCGGCGCTTGCCGTCGTCGGCCTGCTGTTCGTCGGCGCCTTGCTGCTGCTGTACTTCGGTACCGTGACACCCAGGAGCGGGCCCGAGCTGGACGCGGCCAGGACCGCCGCGCCGGCTGCCGCGCCGGTCGCGCCGAAATTGCCGGCCGCGGAGGCGCCGGTCGGATCGTCGGTGGCGCAGCGTCCGGAAACACCCGCACGCGCAGATTCGCCGGCGCGCGACGCGCCGCGCCCGAATGGGGCGGTCGCCGCGTCGGCGAAGCACGCCGTGTCACCGCCGGCTCCCGCGCCTCGCGCGACTCCGCAAACATCTGCCTCGCGCCCGCACGCGCCGGACGGACCGAAGCGCGATGAGTCTGCGCCGGTCCAGAGTGCGGCGGCGCCAGACGCACGCGTGGCGAGCGCGCAGATCGGCGCGAACGCCGTTGATGCGCCGGCGTCGGTTGCGGCGGCGCCAATGCAGGTCGCGGCGACGACGCCGATCGCGGTCCCGGTGGCGCCCGCGCCTGCAGCAGACCCGGTGTCAAAGCCGGCGGCGCCAGTGCCTGCACCGCCGCCGGTTGCCGAGGCGCGCGGCGATGGACAGGACCCTGCGGCACCGGTGGCGCTGCGCCCGATCTCGCGTCCGCAGCCGCAGTTCCCGCGGCAGGCGCTGCAACAGGGCATCACGCGCGGCCGGGTCGTGGCACGCATCGCAGTGGCGACCGACGGCCGCGTGAGCGCAGTGACGATCGTGTCGGCCGATCCGCCGCAGCTTTTCGACCGGGCGGCGCAGAGCGCGCTTGGCCAGTGGCGGTTCGAGCCGATTCCACGCCCGACGAGCGCTCAGGTCGAACTCGCGTTTCGCGCCGAGTGACGGCGCCCGGATGGCGCAGACAGGCCGCCGGCCGCCGCCGAAGAGCGACCGCGCCGAGGGGGATTGGCGCGGCGGCTCTCCGGCGGCTGGCGCCGACGTTCTGCGAGTGCTAGAAGTGATAGGCGACGCCGAGCGAATAGACGTTGGCGTCAGTGCGGCCGGTCGTGCCGGCGTCGCCGATGTGGTCGTAGCGGTTCCACTCGAGATTGGCCGACACGTTGCGGGTCAGGTCGTAGCTGACACCGAGACCGAACGTGACGCCGACGTCCGAATGGCTCGCGTTCGAGACGTGGACGGCACCGGTCGACGAGGCATCGAGCTTCGCGTGCGACCAGATCGCGCCCAGCTTGCCGTATGCGGAGAAACCGGCGTCCAGCGGAACGATGCCTACACCGACGAGGTCGAAGCCATCAGCCTTGAACTTGCCGCCGATCGTGTCGATCGCCGGCGACGTCACGCTCGAGTGAACGTCGTAGCTGCCGAAATCGATGTAGTTCGCTTCGACGCCGATGAACTGATTGGCGCGGTAGCCGGCAGTCAACGAGTAGCTGGTGTCATTGCGGTCGAGAGATGAGGACGTCGCGAGTCCCTGCGAAGCAAATGCGCCGTCGATCCGGCTTGCATTCGCGGTCAGGCGCGATGTGCCGATGCTGGCACCGACATACGGCCCGCTGTCAGGCGCGGCGTATGCAGCGCCTGCGGCGAGTGCGCCGAGGACGGCGAGGGGTAGGGCGAGGATCGGTTTGTTCATTTTCAACTCCCGGCGCGTGGCTGCGCCCAAAGGTCAACGAAAGGTTCGTGCGACTCATCCCGCACGCGAATCCCGGACGAAGCGGCCGCTGCGTAAGCCGCGCTCAGGATCGGTCGGTTCGTGCGTCGCGCGGCCCGTCGTCGCGGTGCATCGCACCGGGGTGCATCCAACGCAGCCGGTGCGCCCAGGCGGCGCGGCCGGCGCGGCGCGTCGCTTCGTCGAGCACGAGCCGCTGGTTCGGATCGAGCGCCTGTTCCAGCTTCGCAGTCGCGTCGGCCAGCTGCGTCATCCGCTGCGCGCGTGCACTGGCCCGGTCAGCGCGAAAGCGCATCAGGGTCGCGGCATCCGCATTGGGGCCAGGGATCGGTGCCGGCGGCGCGGCGAAACTGCGCAGCGCCTGCGAATACTTCTGCCACGCGTCTTCCTGGGACGCGCGTACTTCCAGCCGCTGGCCGAGTCGATCGAGGCGCGCCTGCATCATCTGCTGGCGTCGCGCCTGGATCGACGCGTCGGGGGCGGGCGGCGCGGCCGTCTGGGCCATGGCGCCGGTGGCGGCGGCGAGCAGTGCGCCAGCGAGAAAGAAGTGGATTCGGTTCGGTCTGCGTTCGATCATGTGCGTCTCGGCGATGTCGATGGCGCAGATTGGAGCGCAGGCGTGTGAATCGGTTCATTCCCACCGGCGCCGGTTTTGTCAACCGTGCGTAACAGCTCGTCAGCAGATGTTTGTCTGACCATGGCGGCTCCACGGACATCACTATCATTTGAAACAACTCTCGACATGCTGCTGCGATGAAGCCACGCATTCTTGTTGTCGATGACGACCCCGGTCTGCGGGATCTGTTGTCCGGTTACCTCGGCGATTCGGGCTACGAGGTCGTCTGCTGCGCCGACGGCGCCGAGATGTGGCCGATGCTCGAGCAGGGGAAATTCGATCTCGTCGTGCTCGACCTGATGCTGCCCGGCGACGACGGCCTGACGCTGTGCCGCAGGCTGCGCGGCCTTTCGGACATGCCGATCCTGATGCTCACTGCGCGTGGTGATGAGGTCGATCGGGTGATCGGGCTCGAGATGGGCGCGGACGACTACCTGCCCAAGCCCTTCAGTCCGCGCGAACTGCTGGCGCGCATCAAGAGCATCCTGCGGCGCGTCGCTGACCGGCGTCCGGCGGGGGCGGCGCAGATCAGCTTCAGCGGCTGGACCCTGGACCTTGCCGCGCACCACGTCCTCGATCCGCACAACGTCGTCGTGCCGTTGCCGACCGGCGAGTTTCGCCTGCTGCGCGCGCTGGCGGAGAACCTGAATCGCGTGCTGACGCGCGATCAGTTGATCGATGCGCTCGCCGGACGCGAAGCGAGCCGGATCGACCGCACCATCGACGTGCTGGTGAGCCGGCTGCGCCGGCGGCTCGGTGACGATGCGCGCGAGCCGCGCCTGATCCGTACCGTGCGCAGCGAAGGGTACATGCTGGTGTCGGCGGCCGGGAGCGGCTGATGAAGCTGCTGCCGCGCTCGCTGTTCGGCCAGATCGTGCTCGCTCTGCTGGTCGGGATCGCGACCGCGCAGACGATCGGCGCGTGGCTGATGCTCGACGAACGCACGCGCCTGGCGCACCGGCTGCTCGGCACCCACGCGGCGCAGCGCATCGCCGGCATCATCGATGCACTCGATGCGGCCGATGCGACCGAGCGCGCGCGTCTGGTGCGCGCGCTGAGCCTGCCGCCGAACCGGATCCGCCTCGACGAGCCCTGGCAGGAGAATGCCGCGGCCGGCGACGAGGCGACGGTGTTTGCGAACGACGTGCGGCGCCTGCTGCCGCGTCCGCTTCCGATTCAGGTGCTGTCGCTGCGCGGCGAAGAATTTCCGAACTGGCCACCGCCCGATGACGAGAACGGCGGACCACCCGACGGGGCGTTCGAGCGCGGACTCGTCGATCGCGCGGCTTCCTCCCCTGGAGCCGACCCGCCGCGACCGCATCCGCGCATGCTGATTCGCGCCGAACTGCAGGCGCGGCTGTCCGACGGCACGATCGCCACCTTCTATCACTCGCTGCCGGGCCCGCTGCCGGGCGATCCGGTGCGCATCCTCGGCTCGATCGGCGTCGTGCTGGTGACGGTGACCGCGCTGGCGTTGTGGATCGTGCGGCGCCTGACGCGGCCGCTCAGCGCGCTCGCGGTGGCGGCGAGCGGACTGCCCGGAAATCTCGATCAGCCGCCGCTGCCGGAATCGGGCCCGAGCGAGGTCGCCAGCGCCGCGCGCGCGTTCAACTCGATGCAGCGCGACCTGAAGCGCATGATCGAAACGCGCACGATCGGACTGGCCGCGGTATCGCACGACCTGCGCCTGCCGCTGACGCGGCTGCGACTACGCATTGAGGCACTTCGCGACGCAAAGACGCGGACGGCATTCGAGTCCGACGTCGCGGACATGGAGCGCATGATCGACAACACGCTGCAGTTCCTGCGCGCCGGCAAGTCGAGCGAGAAAGCGGTGCTGCTCGACGTCAACGCGCTGCTGGAGCGGATTGCCGAGGACGTCGAGATGTTCGGCGCGGAGGTCAACCTCCACGGCGGGGCGCAACCGCTGCTGGCGCGCCCGACGGCGCTCGAGCGCTGCCTGGCGAACCTGATCGACAACGCACGCCGCTATGGCGGCCCGCGGGTCGACGTGTCGATCAGCGATTCGCCGCAGCAGGTCGAGATTCGCGTCGAGGATCGCGGCCCGGGCATCGCCGAGAACGACCGCGAGCGCGTGTTCGAGCCGTACGTTCGCCTCGAATCGTCGCGCGCGAAGGAGACCGGCGGCACGGGGCTCGGCCTGGCGATCGCGCGCGCGGTGGCACGGCTGCATGGTGGAGACGTCCGCCTCGACGCGCGTCCCGGCGGCGGTTTGTCGGCCATCCTCACGCTGGCACGCCCCGCGATCCCAGCCTGACTCGCGTGCGGCGGGTACGGTTTCACCGCGACCGCCTGGCGTGCCGACCCGGTCGAGATGTACCGTGGATTCTGATGCCGCCCGACATGGGATTGATTCATGTCTGCTTACAAATTTGCCGGGGGACCAGAATTTCTCCGGCTTACCTGACGTTAATGTGCATGCTGATGAAGACCCCTGACTGGCTCAACCGCATACCCCGTGCCGCGCAAGTTGCGTGCGCGGTAACGGTCGTCGTTGCCGCGTTGCTCGCGCCGGGCGCCGCGAGGGCAACGCTGGGTGGTGATGCCGCGACAGTCGAGCAGGATCTCACGCATTTCCGCGCGATGCGGATGTCCGCGCGGTCCGCGACGGCGACGCCTCCCGCGTATACGGTTCAGCAGATGCAGCTTCCGGGCGGCATCAACGTGCGCGAATACGTGTCCGCGTCGCAGAAGGTCTTCGCCGTGGCGTGGGACGGCCCCCGCATCCCCGACGTCCAACAGCTTCTCGGCGCCTACTATCCGCGCTATGTCGAAAGCGCCAAGGCCGCGGCCAGGGGGCACCGGCCCGTGGAGCGGCGGGACGCCGATCTGGTGATCCGCACGAGCGGGCACCCGCGCGCGTTCAGGGGGATCGCCTACCTGCCGCAGCAGGTTCCGCCCGGCGTCGATCCGAGCGAACTGCAGTGATAACAGGCATGCCCATGCTTCGCGTTGCAGCACTCCTCGTATCACTGCTGGCGCTGACTGCTTGCGGCGGCGGGGCAGGGTCCTCATCGTCCGGCCCGGCGGCGGGACCTAACACGGTCACGATGGTCGTCGATGCGGGACCGATCGTGAACGGCACGGCGGCGGGCGCACTGAACCAGGCCTACGTCACGATCACGGTCTGCAGCCCGGGCAGCAGCACCGCGTGCCAGACGATCGACCACGTCTGGGTCGACACGGGTTCGACCGGCCTGCGCCTGATGGCGTCGGCGCTGAACAACCTTTCGTTGCCGGCCGTCACGGACAGCGGCACCACGAGCGGGAACGCATTCGCCGAGTGCTATCAGTTCGTGTCCACGTACATGTGGGGAGCGGTCCGGTCGGCGGACGTCAAGATCGGCGGCGAGGTGGCCAAGTCGATTCCGATCCATGTGATCGGAGATGCCTCGTTTCCCAACATCCCGCTGAGCTGCGCGTCCACGGGCGGGAGTCTGCAGAACTCGGTCAGCGATATCTCCGCGAACGGCATTCTCGGCGTGGGAAGCTTTGCACAGGACTGCGGTACGGCCTGCACCACCGGCAACGTCCCCGCCGCCTACTACACGTGCCCGTCCTCCGGCTGCCAGCCGGCCAACGTGCCGCTCACGCAGCAGGTGTCGAATCCGGTGATCGCGTTTGCCACCGACAACAACGGCATTGCGTTGACGCTTCCGCCCGTGCCTTCACAAGGGGCGGCGACCGCGACCGGAAGCCTGACCTTCGGCATCGGCACCCGGCCGAACAACGGGCTCGGTGGCGCCGTCGTTCTGACCGTGGATCCCAATTCCGGCTATTTCACGACCCTTTTCGGCGCGAGCGGAATCGCATACGCCAGCAGTTTCATCGACAGCGGATCGAATGCGCAGTACTTCAGCGATTCGAGCAACACGTCGCTGGTCAAGTGCGCGACCAACGACTTCCTGTACTGCCCGTCGAAAACGCTGTCGCTCAGCGCGATCAACGTCGGCGTGAACGACAAGCGATCCAACGTTTCCTTCAGCGTCGCCGCTGCCGATCCGCTGTTCCAGGCGCAGCCGACGTTCGCTGCGTTCAGCAACATCGCCGGGCCCAATCCTTCGACGGGATCGACGGGCCGAAGTTTCGATTGGGGGCTGCCGTTCTTCTACGGGCGCACCGTGTTCATCGCGATCGAAGGCGCGAATACGCCGGGAGGCGTCGGACCGTACGTCGCGTACTGACGTCGCCCCGATTCGGCTGACGCTCGCGGCCAAACGGGCGCGCCAGTCGCGCAGCGCCCGCCCCGAGGAGTTCGCCATGAAACGCATCGGTGCAACGATCCTGATCGCGCTTTCGCTGTGGGCCATTCCGGCCCTGGCGCAGGTGCAGACGGCCTACACGACGAAGGATGCGCACCTGCGCGCCGGGCCGCGGCGCGATTACCCGGTGGTCGCCATCCTGCTGGCGGGCACCCAGGTCGAGGTGCAGGGCTGCCTCAGCGACTACAGCTGGTGCGATGTCATCGTCGGCAACGATCGCGGCTGGGTCTACGCGGGAAACCTCGACTACGTCTACCAGAGCGAACCCGTGCCGCTGATCCAATACGGTCCCGCGATCGGGATCGTGATCGTTCCGTTCATCCTCGGCGACTACTGGGATCATCATTACTACGGCCGCCCGTGGTATCACGATCGCGACCGGTGGATTCACACGCCTCGACCGCCGCGACCGGTCGGTCCTGGCAGACCCGCACCTCCGCCGCACGGCACCGCGCCCGTGCCGCCACGCCACCAGCCTTTCCCGCGTCCGATGCCGCCACCGCGCGCGCAACCGCCTCATGCAGTTCCGCCCGGTTCACCTCGTGCCGAGCCGCCGCGCGCAGTTCCGCCTGTGCGTCCACACGTGCAACCGCCGCGCGGCGAAACGCCGGAACGGCCGCGGCCGTGACCGATGTGACGTAGATGCGTCAGCCCACCGGCATGGTCGGCGCGCGCATCGAGCGATTCTTCGAACTCCTGACTCCTTAATCGGAGATTAGGGGACTCGCGAATCCGGAACCCGCTGTCGGCAGCGCAGTCGAACTTCGCGTCATCCACATGAAAGGTGATCCACATGACGCTCAAACATTCATCGCTCGTCGCACGCGCACTTCTTGCATCGGGCATCCTCTTTGGCGCCGCTGCCGCGCAGGCCGCAACCGGATACGACATCACGCAAGGCCAGGAAGGACTGGTCCACCCCGGCATGACGATGTCGCAGGTTCAGCGCGCCCTCGGTCGCCCCGAGCAGAAGATGGCCTATGCGGACCAGGCCGGACCGACCTGGACCTATCAGGTCCAGAGCCCCGCGGCGCCCGGCACGAAGTTCGATGTCGATTTCGGCGCGAATGGCAAGGTCGCATCGGCTCGCCAGCTGCTGGCCGATCTGGGATAGCGAGAGCACGAAGCAGCGCGCATCGATGACGCGAGCGCTGCGCCAACCGCACCAAGCGCCCGGTGACCGACGGTCCCGAGCGCTTCAGCATGCGAATCGCTGATCGAGCGTTCAAAGCCGCAGCGGCGGCACGCGCGCCGCGGCGCAGGCGCTCGCGGCAGCCAGCAGCGCGGCTCCGACGAAACCCCACTGGAACGCGTGCAGGATCGCGCCGCGGTGGGTCGCGGCGTCGCGCAGCGCGACACCGAGGTCGATCCCGTTCAGCAGTCCGTAGACGAGCGCGCCGAACAGCGCGGTGCCGAGCACCGCACCGCTCGATCGCGCGAGCGACACCACCGCGGAGGCGGCGCCTAGCCGGTCGCGGCCCGCGAGCGTCTGGATCGTGACCTGCGCGGTCGGCATCACGGTGCCGAAGCCGATGCCGCAGGCGAGCCCGAGCAGCGAAATGCCGGTCGTCGTCGGCGGCGCAAATCCGATCGAGAGCAGCGCGAGTGTCGCGAGCGACATGCCTGCGACCGGCATCGGCTTCGGCCGCCCGGTGTGCGCGACGATGCGTCCGGTCGTCGTCGAGCCGATCACCATGCCGAGGGTCACCGGCATCAGCAGCAATCCTGCATGCACGGACCCGGCGCCCGCGCCGAGCTGCAGGTAGACCGGCAGGAAGAACACGCAGGCGAAGAAGCACGACCCGAACAGCGTCACCATCGCTGCGCTCGCCGCGATTCCGCGAATGCGCAGCAGTTCGACCGGCAGGAACGGTGCGGGGTGCCTGCGTTCGCGCCGAACCACCAGCGTCGCCAGTGCGAGCGCCGCCGCGCCGAGCGCAGCGCTTTCGACCGAAATCCATGCGAAACGATGACCGGCGAACGTCACCCAGACCAGGCCGAGGACCGCGGACGCCGCGAACAGCAGCACGCCGGGCGCATCGTCGAATGCCGCCACCGCCCGCGTGCGCTTCGCAGCCGGCAGACCCGCGACGCGCCACGCGGCCAGCGCCGTCAGCGGCACGTTGGCGAGGAACAGCCAGCGCCAGCTCGCATGCGCGACGACGGCGCCGCCGATGACCGGACCCGCGATGCTTGCCAGCGTGAAGTTGGCGGCGAAGTAGCCCTGGAACCGTGGTCGCTGGCGCGGCGGCAGCAGCTCGCCGATCAGTGCCTGCGACATCACCATCAGTCCGCCGCCGCCGAGTCCCTGCGCGACGCGCGCCAGCGCGAGCTGCAACATCGACTGCGCCGCGCCGCAGGCAGCGGATCCAAATGCAAAGACGCCGAGCGCAACGAGCAGGATGCGCCGGCGGCCATAGCGGTCGCCAAGGCGGCCATACAGCGGCACCGTGATCATCGTCGTCATCAGATATCCGAGCGCGATCCACGGCGTGTCGCGCAGCCCGCCGAGATCGGCCGCGATCGCCGGCGTGGCCGTGGCAAGCAGCGTCTGGTCGACCGCCGCCATGAACATCGGCAGCATCACCGAGGTGAAGAGCTGCAGGAAATCGCGCAGCGAGACCGGCGCCTCGGGTCGCGGCGCCCCGCCGGGATGCAACGTCGACAGCGTTTCCGCCTTCACTGCGCGGCCAGTCCGGTCCATCCTCCTCCGAGCGCGCGGATCAGTGCGACGTTGGCGGAAAGCTGCCGGCCGCGCACGTCGAGCGCAACGCGCTGCGCGTTGTAGAGCGTCGCCTGCGCGGTGATCACGTTCAGATAGCTGACCGTGCCGGCCTTGTACTGGTTGGTCGTCTGCGCCAGCGATTCGCGCGCGGCGCGCACGGCTTCGCTTTGCAGCCGCGCCTCGTCCTGCAGGATGCGCAGCGCGGCGAGGTTGTCCTCGACCTCCTGCAGCGCCGCGAGCACCGTCTGCCGATACTGCGCCGCTGCCTGGTCGAAACCGGCGCGCGCCGCATCGGTCGCGGCGCTGCGTGCGCCGCCGTCGAACAGCGTGGCCGCCAGCGCCGGCCCGAGCGACCACACGCGGTTCGGCGTCGAAACGAGATCGGCAAAGCTCGGGCCGCGCCACCCTCCGCTGGCGGCGATCGACAGTGTCGGGAAGTACGCCGACTGCGCGACACCGATCTGCGCGTTGGCCGCCGCGGCGCGCCGCTCGGCGGCGGCGATGTCGGGGCGGCGTTCGAGAAGCTGTGCCGGCAGCAGCGCGGGAATCTGCGGCAGCCGCTGCGCGGTCGGCAATTCCGCGCGGGCGGGCAGAGCGAAGTCCGCCGGCGCCGCGCCGGTCAGCACCGCGATCGCGTGTTCGAGCTGCGTGCGACCGAGCTGCGCATCGACGCGCTGCGCCTGCGCGCTCGCGAGTTGCGATTCCGCGGCCGCGACATCGGCGCGCGACACCACGCCGGCGGCGTAGCGGTTGCGCGTCAGCGTGAGGAACTTCGCGTAGCCGTCGACGGTTTCGTCGAGCAGCCGGATCTGCGCGTCGGCGACGCGCAGCAGGAAGTAGTCCTGCGCGAGTTGCCCCTGCAGCGCCAGCCGCGTGGCCTCGAGTTCGGCGCCGCTCGCCTGCGCACTGGCGCTGCTTGCCTCGATACCGCGCCGCACGCGACCGAACAGGTCGGGTTCCCACGACGCCGCAAGCTGCACGCCGGCGGTGTTTGCCACCGCGCTCGCCGCGCCGCCGGACCCGCGCGCGCGCGTATACGACGCATTCGCCGACACGACGGGGAACAGCGCGGCACGCGCCTGCGCGGCGAGCGCCAGCGCCTGTTCGTAACCGGCGACGGCGGCGCGCAGGTTCTGGTTCGATACCTCGATCTTCGCTTCGAGCGCGTCCAGATCGGCGTCCGCGAACACCTGCCACCACGCGCCGCGCGGATGATCGTCGCTCGGCTGTGCCGGCTTCCATTCCGGTGCCTCCTTGAAGCCGGCCGGCAGCGCGATCGGCGGGCGCGAGTAGTCAGGGCCGGCGGCGCAGCCCGCGAGCAGCGCAATCAGCAGCGGCATTGCCAGATGTCGCATCGGTTTCATGGCGAGACGGCGGGCTCCTGCAGCGGGCCGTGCCCCGGCGCGCGGCCGCGCAGCCGCGCCCACGCGAGCCGGGCACGATCGAGATAGAGATAGATGATCGGTGTCGTGTAAAGCGTCAGCAGCTGGCTCGCGATCAGCCCGCCGACGATCGAGATGCCGAGCGGGCGGCGCAGCTCGGCGCCTTCGCCGAAGCCGATCGCCAGCGGCAACGCGCCGAGCAGCGCCGCCATCGTCGTCATCAGGATCGGCCGCAGTCGCAGCTTGCACGCCTGCAGGATCGCGTCGCGCGGATGCAGATCGTGCTCGCGCTCCGCGTTGATCGCGAAGTCGACCATCAGGATCGCGTTCTTCTTCACGATCCCGATCAGCAGGAACACGCCGATCAGCGACATCACGGAGAACTCGGTGCCGGTGGCGAGCAGTGCGAGGATCGCGCCCGCGCCCGCCGAAGGCAGCGTCGACAGGATCGTCAGCGGGTGCACGTAGCTCTCGTACAGCATGCCGAGCACGATGTACATCGCCGCGATCGCCGCGGCGATCAGCAGAGGCTGCGACGCAAGCGACTGCTGGAACACGCGCGCCGTGCCCTGGAAATTGCCGCGGATCGAGGTCGGCAGGCCGATGCGCGCCATCGCGTCGTCGATCGCACGCGACGCCTGCCCCAGCGAAACGTTCGGCGGCAGGTTGAAAGAGATCGTGCTTGCCGCGAACTGGCCCTGGTGATTGACCGCCAGCGGCGTGGCGGTGGGCTCCCAGCGCGCGAACGACGACAGGGGTATATGGGCGCCGCCCGCGGTGATCACGTAGATGTCGCGCAGCGAATCGGGGCTTTGCCAGTACTGCGGTGCGGCCTCCATCACCACGTGATACTGGTTCAGCGGCATGTAGATCGTCGAGACCTGCCGCTGGCCGAACGCGTCGTTCAGTATCGAGTCGATCATCTGCGGCGTCACGCCCAGGCGCGAGGCGGTGTCACGGTCGATGACCAGCGTGGTCTGCAGCCCCTTGTCCTGCAGGTCGGTGTTGACGTCGACGAGTTCCGGCAGTTCGGACATCGCCTGCCGCACGCGCGGCTCCCAGGCGCGCAGTTCCGCCAGATCGTCGCCCTGGATCGTGTACTGGTACTGCGCGTTGGAGGCGCGCCCGCCGACGCGGATGTCCTGCGCCGGCACGAGGAACAGATTCGCACCCGGCACCCGCCCCATCTTCGGGCGCAGGCGCGCGTTGATCTGGTCGGCGCTCGCATCGCGCTCGGAGCGGGGTTTCAGCGTGACGAACATGAAGCCGCCGTTGCGCTGGCCGCCGCCGGTGAACGCCACCACGCTGGCCACGGCCGGATCGCTCTTCACGATCTCGGCGAGCGTGCGCACCTTCTCGCGCATCGCCTGGAACGAGATGCTCTGGTCGGCCTGGATGCCGCCGATCATCAGGCCGATGTCCTGCTGCGGGAAGAACCCCTTCGGCACGATCACGTACAGGTAAACGTTCAGCGCGATGGTGGCGAAGAACACCATCAGCATGAAGAACGAATGGCGCAGCGCCCATGCGAGCGAGCGCTCGTAGCCGCGCGCCAGCCGCGCGAAGCCGCGCTCGGACCATTGTTTCCAGCGCGCGGGCTTGCCGCCGGGTTCGTCCCGCTTCAGCAGCCGCGAGCACATCATCGGTGACAGCGTCAGCGAAACCGCGAGCGAAAGCGCGATCGCGACCGACAGCGTGACCGCGAACTCGCGGAACAGCCGGCCGATGATGCCGCCCATCGCGAGGATCGGGATGAACACCGCGATCAGCGACAGGCTCATCGACAGCACGGTGAAGCCGACCTCGCGCGCGCCCTGCAGCGCGGCCGCCATCGGACGCATGCCGGCCTCGATGTGGCGCGACGTGTTCTCGAGGACGACGATGGCGTCGTCGACGACGAAGCCGGTGGCGATCGTCAGCGCCATCAGCGACAGGTTGTTCAGGCTGTAGTTCAGCAGGTACATCACCGCGAACGTGCCGATCAGCGACAGCGGCACCGCGACCGCCGGAATCAGCGTCGCCCGCCCGCTGCGCAGAAGCAGATAGACGACGCCGATCACCAGCAGCACCGCGATCGCGAGCGTGCGCTCGACCTCGTGCAGTGACGCGCGGATGCTGGTGGTGCGCTCCATCACCACGTTGACGTTGATCGCGGCCGGGATCGACGCGCGCAGCACCGGCAGCAGCGCCTTAACCCCTTCGACGGTGTCGATGATGTTGGCGCCCGGCTGGCGGTAGACGATCAGCTGCACCGAAGGCTGACCGTTCGTGAATCCCTCGTTGCGCACGTCCTGCACCGAGTCGACCACGTCGGCGACATCCGCAAGACGGACCGCGGCGCCCTTGCGGTACGCGATCACCAGCGGCAGGTAATCGGCCGCCTTCGTCGCCTGGTCGTTCGCGTAGACCTGCCAGTGGCGCTCTTCGTCCTCGACCGAGCCCTTGGGCCGGTTGGCGTTGCTGGCCGCGATGGCGGCGCGCACCTGCTCGAGCGAAATGCCCATGCGATTGAGCGCGGGCGGATTCAGTTCGACGCGCACCGCCGGCAGCGCCGAGCCGCCGACGTTGACGTTGCCCACCCCGGGCAGCTGCGAGATCTTCTGCGCCAGGATCGTCGAGGCGGCGTCGTACATCTGCCCGCGCGTCAGCGTGTCGCTGGTCAGCGACAGGATCATGATCGGCGCGTCGGCCGGGTTGACCTTGCGATAGTTCGGGTTGCTCGGCAGCCCCGACGGCAGCAGCGTGCGTGCCGCGTTGATCGCCGCCTGCACGTCGCGCGCGGCGCCGTCGATGTTCCGGGACAGATCGAACTGCAGCACGATGCGCGTGTTGCCGAGCGAGCTGGTCGACGTCATCTCGGAGACGCCCGCGATCCTGCCGAGCGCGCGCTCCAGCGGTGTGGCCACCGTCGCCGCCATCGTGTCGGGGCTTGCGCCGGGCAGATTCGCGCTGACCAGGATGGTCGGGAAGTCGACCTGCGGCAGCGGTGACACCGGCAGCAGCCGGAATGCCGC
>JBAIYN010000535.1:0-1547 GCA_037915775.1 Burkholderiales bacterium
ACGCGGCTTCGATCTCGCGCGACTTGCACGCGATGCGATACATGTTGGCGGTCGGGCCGCCGAGATCGGAGATCACGCCGGTGAATCCTTTCACGCGGTCGCGGATCGCCTCGATCTCGCGGATCACAGAGTCCTCGGAGCGGCTCTGGATGATGCGGCCCTCGTGCTCGGTGATCGAGCAGAACGTGCAGCCGCCGAAGCAGCCGCGCATGATGTTGACCGAGAAGCGGATCATCTCCCACGCGGGGATCTTCGCCTCACCGTAGCGCGGATGAGGCGCCCGCGCGTACGGCAGGTCGAACACGTGGTCCATCTCCGCGGTGGTGAGCGGGATCGGCGGCGGATTCAGCCACAGGTCGCGGTCGCCGTATGCCTGCACCAGTGCGCGCGCGTTGCCGGGGTTGGTTTCCTGGTGCAGCACGCGATTCGCGTGCGCGTAAAGCACCGGGTCGCTCTTGACCTGCTCGTACGACGGCAGGCGGATCACGGTGCGATCGCGTGGCGGCAGCGTCAACTTGCCGCTCGTTGAGCGCACCAGCGCGATCGGCTGCTCGGCGCCTTGCTCGCGCGCCGAGCGTTCCTGGTACGGGCTGACGTGCTCGTCCACGCGCCCCGGTGTGTCGATCTCGGTGGAATCGATCTCGAACCACCCGTGCGCAGTCGGGTCGCCGGTGCGGCGCATGAACGCGGTGCCGCGCACGTCGGTGATCTTCTCGATCGGCTCGCGCGCCGCGAGCCGGTGCGCGATCTCGACGATCGCGCGCTCGGCGTTGCCATAGAGCAGGAGGTCGGCCTTGGCGTCGACGAGGATCGATCGCCGCACCTTGTCCTGCCAGTAGTCGTAGTGGGCGATCCGGCGCAGCGACGCCTCGATGCCGCCCAGCACGATCGGCACGTCCGCAAACGCCTCGCGGCAGCGCTGCGCATAGACGAGCGCGCTGCGGTCCGGCCGCTTGCCGCCCACGCCGCCCGGCGTGTACGCGTCATCGCTGCGGATCTTCCGGTCCGCTGTGTAGCGGTTGATCATCGAATCCATGTTGCCGGCGGTGACGCCGAAGAACAGGTTCGGCTTGCCGAGTACGGCGAACGGTTCGGCGCTGTGCCAATCCGGCTGCGCGATGATGCCGACCCGGAATCCCTGCGCCTCGAGCACGCGGCCGATCACTGCCATGCCGAAGCTCGGGTGATCGACGTACGCGTCGCCGGTGACGATCACGATGTCGCAACTGTCCCAGCCGAGCGTCTCCATCTCGGCGCGCGACATCGGCAGGAACGGCGCGACGCCGAAGCGCTTGGCCCAGTACGGGCGATAGCTGGTCAGCGGCTTGGCGGCAGGCGGGGCAATGGCGGGCATGACGGAGATTATCGACGCTCCTCGCCGGGGCGGCGTGCTCCTCAATACACTGATTGAATGAACCTGACCGACGCGCCTGACGCCGATCTGCAACGCCGCTTCGGCGGGGTGGCGCGCCTGTACGGCGGCGCGGCGTACGAGCGCTTCACGCGCGCTCATGTCGTCGTAATCGGCATCGGCGGCGTGGGGTCGT
>JBAIYN010000160.1:0-1698 GCA_037915775.1 Burkholderiales bacterium
ACTGGCAGGGCATCCCGGTGATGGTCACGTACCACCCCTCCTACCTGCTCCGGCCATACAACCAGAGCGCGAAGCGCGAAGCCTGGGAAGACCTGAAGAAGCTGCTGCACTATGTCTACGACTGACCTGCGGCGCAAGCCGAGCGGTCAGTGTGGCATACTCTCCAGGAAGGAAACGCATTGGGCTGGCTTAAGAGAGCACGGACTATTCCTGGCCTTCGAGGGAATCGACGGGGCTGGCAAGACCACCCAAGTGCACCTCCTCTCTCGCGCACTGATTGAAATCGGCGAGCAACCCGTGCGTTCAAAGGAGCCGACCACAGGAACGTGGGGGCAGAAGATCCGGCAATCTGCGGCAGACGGCCGCATGACGGTCGAGGACGAACTCGATGCGTTTATCAAGGATCGCACCGAGCACGTACAGCATGTTATTGAGCCCAACCTCAAGGCTGACCGGGTCGTTCTGCTGGACCGGTATTTCTATTCGACGATTGCCTATCAGGGGTCACGCGGCGCGGACGTTGCAGCGGTCGAAGCGAAGATGCGGCGATTTCCCGTCCCTGATGCCGTCTTCCTTCTCGACATCAGCTCCCTTGATGCGATCGAGAGAATAGCCCACTCGCGTGGGGAGCAGCCAAACGAGTTTGAACGAGCCGAAGACCTGGAACGGGCACGTCGTGTGTTCAATTCGCTAACTGACCCGCACATAGTCCACATAGATGGCACTCTGCCAATTGATGCCGTGCACCATCGAATCGTTGAGCACCTCGTATCGAGAGTCTTCGCTGATCGCGGTGACCGCTGGCTGCGTGTCGCTCAGCGACTGAAGCCGGTCGAGAAGGTTGCGAATCTCTAGCAGAAATGTTTGAGAACTACTGCGGCAACCCGGCGGTTCAGGAAGAGCTCGAGCGCATGGTCGACTTGGGGCGCATCCCCCAGACGTTGCTCCTGTCGGGTCCCGAAGGCGTTGGCAAGGCGACGCTGGTCCGCCGTTTCGCCGCCCGGCTGCTCGGCGGGCGGGAGAAGATCGAGAAGGACGACCTCAGCCTCCCCGAGAACGCCGAATACATCGCGGAGCGGGAGAAATGGCCCGCAAACAAACGCAACGACGATCCGCTGATGTTCGCTAGCCACACGGATTTCGTCACCTTCGCGCCCGACGGGCCGCTGCGCCAGATCACCATTGAGCAGATGCGGATGTTGAAGGAGCGCGCGCAATACCGGCCCCTCAAGGGCTCGCATCGCGTGTTCCTGATCGATCAGATCGACCGCGCGAACGAGCAGGCCGCGAACTCGCTCCTGAAGACGCTCGAGGAGCCCCCGGAATACCTCATCCTGATGCTCACGGCGGCAAACCCGTATGATCTTCTGCCGACCATCCGGTCCCGCGCCGTTCCGCTCCAGCTCGCGCCGCTTTCCGACGACGAGATGCTCGGGTTCGCTGCGACCCATCGGATGCGCGATACCGACCGCCGGATCGCGCTGGCCCGCGGTAGCCCCGGTATCGCGCTGTCCCTCGATCTGGAAACCTACGACCGCCGGCGGGCGGGTATGCTGACTCTGCTCGAGGCGGCATCCGGGGTCGCGCCTTTCGGCGCGTGGGTGAAGTATGCAGAATCGCCGGCGATGCGGCAGGAAAAACTGGATCCGCTGCTGCGCGCGCTTTACGTTCTGCTCGAAGACGCGCTCATTGTGCAGC
>JBAIYN010000575.1:0-1598 GCA_037915775.1 Burkholderiales bacterium
CGTTTCCCAGTCAGTGCGACTCACCCGGATGCCAAGCGCTGGATCCAGAGCTGTGTAATGCTTGGCCTTGCTCCGAATACAGTCACCGCGTACACCCGTGCCGTCGAGGAGTTTCTCGGTTTTTGCCAGAATCGCTCGGTCGAAGTTCGGAGCGCGTCACGAGAAGTAATCGCACAGTATGTTGGCGATTTACGAACTCAGCGGCGACGAGGGCACCCAAATGTTGTGCGCATTGACTCAGGCGCCCTGTTGTCGAATGCGACGCTGCAGCAACGGCTTACCGCCGTGCGGCTGTTCTTCGATTTCTTAGTCGAAGACGGTCTCATCCCGATCAATCCGGTGGGCCGCGGGCGCTATACGCGGTCGAAACGCTTCGGCGGGCATACCGAACGCTCGCCTCTGCAGAAGTTTCACAAGCTCCCCTGGATACCTTCCGAAGCGCAGTGGGCGTCCCTGCTCGCCGTGATGGCCGAGGAGTCGCCACGCAACCGCTGCATGTTCGCACTGGCCTATGATGCGGCGCTGCGACGCGAAGAGTTGTGTCAGCTTCGGAGCGAGGATCTCGATCCGGCCCATCGCTTGATGCGCATCCGGGCGGAGACGACGAAGAATCGTCGGGAACGCATCCTGCCTTATTCGGCTATCTCGGGGGAATTGTTGCGCCACCACCTCCGATATCGCCAGCGTGTCGCCAGCACGCGAGGCCTCCTGTTCCTATCCGAGTCGCCACGTAATTATGCGGCGCCGATCACGCTCTGGACCTGGTCCAAGGTAGTTCGGTCAATTGCGCTGCGCGCCGAGATCCCGGCGTTCTCGACGCATACCCTGCGTCACCTGTGCCTGACCGATCTGGCGCGCATGGGCTGGGATCTGCACGAGATCGCACGTCTCGCCGGCCATCAGAACCTGGACACGACCCACCAGTATGTGCACCTGTCGGCGCGCGATCTTGCGCAACGGTTTCGCCAGACGATGGTCCAGATCCACAGTTGGCGGCTTCAGGCGTTGGCCGAGCCGCCGACCGGCGCGGAGCAGCTGTGATGGCCGCGCCCGCTCCACGTATCATCGAACCGACGTCCCCACTCTGGCAGTGGCCGATTCGAGTGGCCGACTACGACTGTTCAAGCTCATTGTCTTGCACCGAACGGCGCATCTTGACCCATGACTTGGTTGAAGCCCTTGCCGTGGAGCGTACCTTGCGCGCAGCGCTCGATAGACTGCACGGCATTGAGCGCTTGTGCAGTCCGCTCGACGATGCGCTGGCGACCATAGACAGCAACGGGCACTATGACCCGCGGGTCAAGCTGATGGTCTTGCAGCAGTGCGCGTTGCTCGATTCCGCCTACTGGGCGTGGGATGCAGCCACCTGGTGCCGGATTCTCGGAACCACGCAACAAGCCTTCTTGGCGGCCCATGTGCCGAAACCGCTCTGTGGGGGTGAGCGGCAGGTGCTGATTGCGGCGGCCTATCTGCTACGCTGCTTCAACGACATCCCGGCCTTGGGCGAGGTCAAGCGCGTGGCGCTGGCCGAGAAGATCTTTGGTGTCGAGCGCATGGCCGGCGCCCTGCGGCGCGTGCAGGCCGTTACCGCCGGTTGG
>JBAIYN010000057.1:0-10035 GCA_037915775.1 Burkholderiales bacterium
AGCCCGCGGTAGTCGCGGCCGTCGTAGTTCCAGCCGCCGGCTACGATGGCGTCCAGCAGCAGTCCCGGCGGCAACGTGATCAGGCCGACCTGAATTCCCGGATTCGATTTCTGGAACGTGTGCACCACGTCGTCCATCGCGAAGAACTGGTTGCCGGCCAGCCAGAGGATCAGGCTTGCCTCCTTCTGCATGCGGCCCAGTGCATCGGCGCCGGTGACGATCTGGCCGTTGGCCAGATACAGCTTGATGTCGTGGTCCTTGTCCTTCGGAATCGTGGCAAGCCTGGCCGGCGCAGCCGCCAACTGCGGTGCGCCCGGCGCAGGGCCCGGCTGCGCGCAGCTGGCCAGCAGCGCACAGCCCGCTGCGGCCGTGATCAGCAGGAACTTCGTGGTGGGCATCGCCTGTCTCCCTGTAGGTCGTTGTGGAATGCCTGATGCGCGGAGGGGACGACGCGCCATTGATCGGCAACGAGCAACCGCCGCGCGCGCATTCTGCGGACGATGCGCAGGCCGGACAAGAGGGGAATACCGTGCGGTTTCCTAGGCCCGCATGCGCAGCCGTTCGGCGCGCCGGCGCAGCATCTCGGCGACGATCAGCAGCAGGCACGCGAGCAGCACCAGCAGCGTGCCTGCCGCGGTGATCGTCAGGCTGATGTTGTCGTTGATGCCGGCGAACATCTGGCGCGGCAGCGTGCGCTGACCGGGGCCGGTCAGCAGCAGCGCAACGACGACCTCGTCGAACGAGGTGGCGAACGCGAACAGCGCGCCCGAGAAGATGCCGGGAAACAGGATCGGCAGCGCGACCTTGCGGAACGCCAGCCACGGCGGCGCGCCGAGGCTCGCCGCCGCGTTCAGCAGGTTGCGATCGAAGCCCGACAGCGTGCTGAGCACCGTCACCAGCACGAACGGGCAGCCCAGCGCGGCATGCGCGAGCATCAGCCCCAGATAGCCGTCGACGAGGTCCGCCTTGGCGAACGCAAAGTACACACCGACCGCGACGATCACCACCGGCACCACGAGCGGCGACAGCAGCACCGCGAACAGCAGGCGCCGCAGCGGAAAGCGCGCGCGCCAGAAGCCGAACGCGGCCAGCGTGCCGAGCGTGGTCGCGATCAGCGTGGCGCCGGTGCCGACGATCAGGCTGTTCTTCAGCGCCGGCAGCCACAGGTCGGAGGTGAAGAAGTCCTCGTACCACCGGAGCGATAGACCCGGTAGCGGAAAGTGCAGGAACGAGCCGGCCGAGAACGACAGCGGCACGATCACCAGGATCGGCGCCATCAGGAACACCAGCACCAGCACGGCGAACGTCCACAGCGCCAATCGTGCAGCGCGTTGCGCGGGGGTTTCGTACGCGGTGTTCATGGCATGGGACGCCGCTGCGACGGGGCGCGCTCATGCTGGCTAGGGGAGCACGAGGGGGCGGAGGCGGGGTTTCGCGAAGCGCAAGCTTCGCGCGGCCGCAGCGGCGAGCGCCTGCGAGCGCGAGACTGGAACTGCCGAGACCCCTCGTTCCTTACCTCCCCGAAGGGATGAGTCGCCGCGGTTGCGGCTAGCAACTGGATCGTCATCGACTCATCCCATTCGAATCTTGTCGATGCCGACCAGCCGGTCGTACACGTAGTACAGCGTCATCGTCGCCGCCAGCAGCACCAGCGACAGCGCCGCGGCCATGCCCCAGTTGATCGTCTTGCTGGCGTAGAAGGCGACGAAGTACGACAGCATCTGGTCGTCGGCGCCGCCGACCAGCGCCGGTGTGATGTAGTAGCCGAGCGCCTGGATGAACACCATCAGCACGCCGGCGCCGACCCCCGGCAGCGTCTGCGGCGCGTACACGCGCCAGAACGCAGTCGCCGGGCGCGCCCCGAGCGACAGCGCGGCACGCACGTGCACCGTAGGAATGCCCTTCATCACCGCGTACAGCGGCAGGATCATGAACGGCAGCAGCACGTGCGTCATCGCGGTGTAGACAGCGGCGCGCCGATACAGCATCTCGAGCGGCACCCTGATCAGGTCGGCCCGCAGCAGCGCCTCGTTGATCACGCCCTCGTGCTGCAGCAGCACGATCCACGCCGAGGTGCGCACCAGCAGCGAGGTCCAGAACGGCAGCAGCACGAAGACCAGCAGGATGTTCGCCGTGCGCGTCGGCGCCTGCGCCAGCGCGTAGGCGAGCGGGTAGCCGAGCACGAGGCAAAGGATCGTCACCGCGGTGGCGATCGCGAACGTGCGCCCGAGGATGCGCACGAACACGGCCTCGTCGTGCGGCGCGCCGACGATGTGGCCGCCGGCGGTGCGCTTCAGGTCGACCGCGGCCAGCAGGAACAGCGACGTGGTCGGCCCGGCCGCACGCGCGATCGCGCCCCAGGTCTCGGTCTGGCCCCACATCGGATCGATCGCCAGCAGCGTGTCGTGCGCGGACTGCGTCAGCGTCTCGGGCAGCGCACGGCCGGTGGTGAACAGCAGCGTGCGATATCCGCTGATGTCGTAATTCAGACGGGTCGCCGCCGGCGCCAGCGTGCCGGCGGCGCGCGCCGAGCGCACGTCCGTAATCAGCGCTGCGAAGGTGGACTCGTCGGGCACCCCCTGCCCGTCCCATTGCTTGATCTCGCGCGCGACGTTCGGCATCAGGGTGGCGATCTCGTCGTCGACGAAGCTCTTGGTCAGCAGCGCGCCGATTGGCCCCAGGAACGTAAGAGCCAGAAAAAGAAAAAGCGGCGCGGTGAGCAGCGCCGCCTTCAATTTCTTGGCGCGCTCCGCCCGCGCCAACTGCGCGGCGAGCGAAGGCGCCCCGCTGACTACTTGGCCAGCCACGCGTTGAAGCGCTGGTTCAGCTTGTCGAGGTTCTCGAGCCAGAACTTGTCGTTGATATACAGCGCCGATTTCAGATGCACGGGATTGGTCGGCAGGTCGGGCAGATAGGCCTTGTCGACCAGCGCGGTGGCCGACGCGTTGGTCACGCCGTAGGAGATGTATTTCGGCAGATTCTTCTGGTTCTGCGCGTCGCTGACGAACGCGAGGAACTGCTCGGCCTTGGCTTTGTTCGGCGAGCCCTTCATGATCACCCACGAGTCGATCGTGTACAGGCTGCCCGGCCAGCTCATCTTGAAGTTCTTCTTGTCGGTCTTGTTGGCGGCGGCGATACGGCCGTTGTAGGCGGACACCATCGCGGCCTCACCCGAGGCGAGCATCTGCGGCGGCTGCGAGCCTTTCTCCCACCAGATCAGGTTCGGCTTCAGCTGCGACAGCTTGTTGAACGCGCGGTCTACGCCGGCCGGGGTCGACAGCACCTTGTACACGTCGGCGGGTGCCACGCCGTCGGCGATCAGCGCGATCTCGAGGTTCGTCTTCGGCCCCTTGCGCAGCGCGCGCTTGCCCGGGAATTTCTTCACGTCCCAGAAGTCCTTCCAGCTCTTCGGGCCGTCCTTGAACTTGTCGCCGTCGTATGCGAGCACGAAGTTGTAGACGATCGCGCCGACGCCGCAATCATTGACCGCGTCCTTCAGGAACTTGTCGCGGCCGCCCAGCTTGGCCCAGTCGAGCTTCTCGAACAGCCCCTCCTCGCAGCCGAGCAGCAGCTCCTCGCTCTCGACCTGCACCACGTCCCAGTTGTTTGCGCCGCTCTGCATTTTGGCGCGCAGCACGCCGATGCCGCCGTCCCAGCTTTCGTCGACCATCTTGATGCCGGTCTTCTGCATGAACGGCTTGAAGTAGACCTCCTTCTGCGCGTCCTGGTACGCGCCTCCCCACGACACGACCGACAGATCCCTCTGCGCGCTGGCCGCGCCGCTGCCGATCGCCAGTGCCGCGCCGAGCGCGACCATCACTGCCCTTGACTTGAACGACATCGTTGCTCCTCCTCTGAAAAAGAGACGCCCTTACGAACTACTGCGGGAAAACGACTGTACTCGCTGCCGGCCACAACGCCATCGCCGGCGCACCGGCCGGGGGGATGCCGGCCGCCTGCTGGATCGGCACCGTCGCCACCAGCTCGCCGGCCGGGCTCTTCAGCCGAACGCGCACGTGGCCGCCGAGGAAGATCGTTTCCTCGACCTGGCCGGCCAGCGTGTTGGTGCCGGGCGGCGCGTCGCCGGGCGTGCTGATGGCGATCCGTTCCGGGCGCACGGACACGGTGGCGCGCGCGCGCTGGCCGCAGGCCGCGACCGCGCGGCCCGCGAGCCGCGCGCCGCCCGCGACCTCCGCGACGCAAGCCCCGTTGCCATCGCTCTCGACCACCTCGCCCGCGAGCCGGTTGTTCTCGCCGATGAACGACGCGACGAACAGATTCGCCGGCACCTCGTAGATCGTCTGCGGATCGGCGATCTGCTGGATTCGCCCCTGGTGGAACACCGCGATGCGGTCCGACATCGTCAGCGCCTCGCCCTGGTCGTGCGTGACGTACACCATCGTGATGCCGAGCCGCTCGTGCAGCCCGCGCAACTCGAGCTGCATCTCCTCGCGCAACTGCTTGTCGAGCGCGCCGAGCGGCTCGTCCATCAGGATCAGCTGCGGCTCGAACACCAGCGCGCGCGCCACTGCCACGCGCTGCTGCTGCCCGCCCGAAAGCTGCCCCGGCATCCGCTGCGCCATCCCGGGCAGCCGCACCATGTCGAGCGCGCGCTGCACGCGCGCGGCGGCGTCGGCCTTCGCGATGCCGCGCACGGTGAGCGGAAACGCAAGGTTCTCGCCGACCGTCATGTGCGGGAACAGCGCGTAGTTCTGGAACACCATGCCGAAGTTGCGCTTGTACGGCGGCAGCGCATCGATCGGCTTGCCGCGCAAGCGGATGTGCCCCGCGGTCGGCCGTTCGAATCCCGCCAGCATCATCAGCGTGGTGGTCTTGCCCGATCCGCTCGGCCCCAGCAGCGACAGGAACTCGCCCTCGGCGATCGACAGCTGCAGGTGGTCGACGACGTTGGTCAAGCCGTCGTAGGTCTTGCAGACGCCATCGAACTCGACGAAGTGCCTGCTCATCGGTGGCCGGGCATGGTGATCGCGTGCCGCGACTGCATGGTGCGAGTGTCAATCTCCGAGCGCCTGCGTCAGCGTCGCCAGGGCCGCGTCGAATTGCGGCTGTGGAATCGTGAGCGGGTAGAGAAAGCGAATCACGTTGGCATACGTGCCACAGGTTAGCAGCACCAGCCCGCGCTGCAGTGCGCGCTCCTGAACACGCTTGGCCTGCGCGGCGCTGGGCTGTCCTGTCGCCGGATCGATGAATTCCGCCGCCACCATCGAGCCCAGCCCGCGAACTTCGGCCAACGCCGGACACCGGCTGCGCAAACCCTGCAGGTGTTCCATCAGCTGCCGGCCGAGGCTGACTGCGCGCTCGCACAGTTGCTCGGACGCGATGATGTCGAGCACCGCGTGGGCCGCGGCGACCGCCAGCGGGTTGCCGGCATAGGTTCCGCCCAGGCCGCCCGGCGCGGGCGCGTCCATGACCTCCGCACGGCCGCAGACCGCCGACAGCGGCATTCCGCCGCCCAGGCTCTTGGCCATCGCCATCAGGTCCGGCTGGACGGGATGGTGCTCCATCGCGAACAGCTTGCCGGTGCGCCCGAAGCCGGTCTGAACCTCGTCGGCCACCAGCAGGATGCTGTGCTGGTCGCAGACTTCGCGCAGGCGCACGAGCAATTCGGGAGGAGCGACATTGAACCCGCCTTCGCCCTGCACCGGTTCGATGATGATCGCCGCGATGCGCTGCGGCTCCACGTCGGACTTGAACAGCGTCTCGAGCGCGGCGATGCTGTCGGCGACCGAGACCCCGTGCAGCGCATGTGGAAACGGCAGGTGATAGATCTCCCCCGGGAACGGACCGAAGCCGGCCTTGTAGGGATCCACCTTGCCCGTCAGCGCCAGTCCCATCAGCGTGCGGCCGTGAAAGGCGCCGCTGAACGCGATCACGCCGGGGCGCCGCGTGTGGGCGCGCGCGATCTTTATCGCATTTTCGACGGCCTCGGCGCCGGTGGTGAACAGCGCGGTCTTCTTCGCACCGCTGATCGGCGCGACCGCATTGATGCGTTCCATCAGGGCGATGGCGCTCTCGTACGGCACGATCTGATAGGCGGTGTGAGTGAATCGATCGAGCTGCGCCCGGATCGCCGCGACGACCTTCGGGTGGCGGTGGCCGGTGTTCAGTACTGCGATGCCGGCGGCGAAGTCGGTGTAGGCGCGGCCTTCGTCGTCCCACAAGGTCGCATTCTCGGCGCGTGCGGCGAAGAACCCCGCCATCACACCCACGCCCCTCGGCGAGGCGGCGAGGCGGCGTTGCTGAATCTGCTGCGATGAGGTCATGACATCTCCCGGCGCCGCATTTGGCGCGGATCGGGCACGCATTAGATTCCGCATTGGCCCCTACAATCCAGCACCACTTTGGGCGATTGGATGGTGCCAATTGCGATCGCTTGCGTGCGATCAGATCATGCAGCGGCTGCCGCCGGCGCGGAGCGCGCACCCGCGAGTGCCGCTGAACCAGCTGCTGTACACGTGCATCCGGCAGACCATCCTGGAAGGCGGCCTCGCAGCGTCGACCAGGCTGCCGCCTTCGCGGGACCTGGCGGCGCAGCTGGGTATCTCGCGCAACACCGTCCTTTACGCATACGAGCAACTGCTGGCGGAGGGTTACACGCGGACGCTGACCGGAAGCGGGACGTTCGTGTGCGAGCGAATACCCGACCGGCTGCTGCGCAGCGAATCCGTGGCGCCCGACCGCGCGGTCGCGGCGGCGTCAGCGCCGATCCGCCTGTCGTCGCGCGGCAAGCGGATCGTCGAAGGCGCGCGAGCTTCGCCGCGGCAATGGGGCGCGTTCATGCCGGGATTGCCGGACGTGACGCGATTCCCGCATCGGCAGTTCCGGCGCCTGGAGGCCCGCCAGTGGAAGCGCCTGGATCCGGCGATGCTCAGTTACGCGAACGGCGACGGATATCGCCCCTTGTGCGAGAGCCTGGCCGACTATCTGCGGCAGGCGCGATCGGTCAGGTGCCAGCCGGAGCAGATCCTGGTGACGGAGGGCGTGCACCAAGCGCTCGATCTGGTGGTCCGGGTATTGGGCGACGTCGGCGACCTGGCCTGGGTCGAGGAGCCCGGCTACTGGGGGATCCGCGGCGTTCTGACCGCGAATGGCATCCGGCAGAAGCCGGTGCCGGTGGACGGGGAAGGAATGACGATGCCGCGGCAGCGTCCCGTGCCGCCGCGATTTGCCTTCGTCACGCCGTCGCACCAGTACCCGCTCGGGTCGGTGATGAGCATGAGCAGGCGGCTCGGTCTGCTCGAATACGCGATCCGGACGGGCATGTGGATCGTCGAGGATGACTACGACAGCGAGTTTCGCTTCGACGGGCAGCCCATACCGTCGCTGCAGGGGCTGTTGAGCGGCGCCCCGGTCATCTACATCGGAACCTTCAGCAAGACGCTTTACCCCGGGATCCGCATCGCCTACATGGTGCTGCCCGCGGCGCTCGCCGGCGTTTTTCGCACCGCGCAACTCGACTTGTACCGCGCCGGCCACCTGGTGACGCAGGCCGTCCTCGCGGAGTTCATCCGCGACGGCGCCTACGCCGCGCACATCCGCAAGATGCGGCTCGTGTATGCCGCGCGGCGCGCTTTCCTCGTGAATCTCATCCGCAAGTGGCTTGGACCGGAGTGGCTGCACGAGTGCGATTCCGAAACCGGGCTGCACCTGGTGCTTGCCCTGCCGGACGACGTGGACGACGTGCGGCTGACTCAACTCGCGCTCGAGCGCGGAATACTCGTGCGCCCGCTGTCCAGCTACTACCTGGGCCGCGCGCGCCGACCCGGACTGATGCTCGGATTTGCGAGCCTGCCGGAGCAGGAGATGCGCGAGCCCTTCGAAGTTCTCGTCCGCTGCATCCGCGAGTGCCGCGCGAGTCGGCGCCCCGCGAAGGCGGCGTGAGCGGCTCCCGCTCGTCCCGGCGCGCGCGGGCCGTCAGCGCCGACGGTGACCTCCGCGGGCGGGATCAGACCTGCTGCCCGCCGTCGATGTGGATCTCGGCGCCGTTGATGTAAGACGCGCCGCCGGTGCAAAGGAAGTAGATCGTCGAGGCGACCTCCTCCGGCTTGCCGAGCCGGTGCAGCGGAATCTGCTCGCGCACGATCACCTCCGTGCCGGGCGACAGGATCGACGTGTCGATCTCGCCCGGCGCGATCGCGTTGGCGCGGACGCCGTGCGGCCCCAACTCGTGGGCCAGCTCGCGCGTCAATGCGGCGAGCGCCGCCTTCGACGTCGCGTAGGCGACGCCGGCGAACGGATGCACGCGGCTGCCGGCGATCGAGGTCACGTTGACGATCGTCGCCGCGCCCGCGCGCAACTCGTCGAAGAGCCCGCGCGCCAGCAACGCGACCGAGAACAGGTTGACGTGAAATACCTTCAGCCAGGTGTCGTAGTCGGTGTCGAGCACTCCCAGCCGTCCGCCATCGGGCTGCTTCGGCGAAATGCCGGCGTTGTTGACCAGCGCCTCGATCCGCCCGCGCTTCAGGCGCGCACGGATGTCGGCGATGCCGCGCGCCACGTCGGCGGCGTCGGACAGATCCATCTGGATATGGTTCTCGCTGCCCTCGGCCCATGGGCACTCGGGCGTCCAGGGCCGGCGCGACACGGTCAGCACGCGCCAGCCCGCGGCGGTGAAGTGCTTGACGGCGGCGTGTCCGATGCCGCGGCTGGCGCCGGTCAGCACGAGCGTCTTTCGATCAGGCATCGCGTCGCCTCTCAGCCGAACTGACGGACGTGAACTTCGGTGTCGCGCAGCGCGCGCGTGAAGCGCGCCAGCATCTCGTCGATCTCGTGCGGCTCGATCGACAGTGGCGGGCACAGCGCGATCGCCTCGCCGAGCGGCCGCACCACCAGCCCGTGCGCATGTGCGCGCTCGGCGAAGAAGCCGGCCACGCTGCCCGCGGGCGCGAACGACTCCTTCGTCTGCCTGTTCTTCACCAGTTCGACCGCCGCGATCAGACCGACGCCACGCACCTCACCGACGATCGGGCTGGCGGCCAGCGCGCGCAGCCCGTCGAGGAACCGCGGCGCGAGCGCCCTCACGTGCGCGGCGATGTCGATCTCGCGGTAGATCTTCATCGCCTCGATCGCGACCGCCGCGCCGAGCGGATGCGCGGAGTAGGTGTAGCCATGGCCGAAGGTGCCGATCTTCGCCGACTGGTCCGCCATCGGCTCGTACATCTTGTGCGAGATCATCGTTGCCGAGAACGGCACGTAGCCGCCGGTCAGCGCCTTGGCGCAGGTGACGATGTCCGGATCGATGTCGTAGGTCTGGCTGCCCCACATCTGTCCGGTGCGGCCGAAGCCGCAGATCACCTCGTCGGCGATCATCAGGATGTCGTGCTGCTTCAGGATCGGCTGGATCAGGTCGAAGTAGCCCGCCGGCGGCGGGATCACGCCGCCCGCGCCCATCACCGGCTCGGCGATGAACGCAGCGATCGTGTCCGGCCCTTCCTTCTCGATCAGCTTTTCCAGGTTGCGCGCCAGCCGCGTCGCGAACGATTCCTCGCCCTCGCCGACCTGCGCAAAGCGGTAGTGGTGCGGGCAGTCGGTGTGCACGACGCCCGGCCCCGGCAGGTCGAAGCCCGTGTGCAGGTGCGGCAGGCCGGTGAGGCTCGCGGCCGCGATGCTGACGCCGTGATAGCCCCGGGTGCGCGCGATGATCTTCTTCTTGTGCGGCCGACCGAGCGCGTTGTTGTAGTAGCGGACCAGCTTGATCGCGGTGTCGTTGGCGTCCGAGCCGCTGGTGCCGAAGAACACGCGCGCCATCTTTCCCGGGGCGATCGCCAGCAGGTCGCGTGCGGCTTCGACCGCGACATCCGACGTCTTGTGCGCGAAGCCGTGGTAGTAAGGCAGCCGATTCAGCTGCCGCGCGGCGGCATCGATCAGCCGCTCGTTGGAAAAGCCGAGCGAGGCACACCACAGCCCGGCCATGCCCTCGATGTATTCCCTGCCGTCGACGTCGTAGACATGGATGCCGCGGCCGCGCGCCATGATGATCGGGCCGCGCTCCTCGTGCTGGCGCAGGTTGGTGTA
>JBAIYN010000142.1:0-3553 GCA_037915775.1 Burkholderiales bacterium
GCGCGCAGCATCGCGCGCGAAGAAGGGCTGCAGTTCGTCTACACCGGCAACGTGCACGACACCGAGGGCGGCACGACGTTCTGCCCTGCGTGCCATGCCGCGCTGATCGAGCGCGACTGGCATCGCATCCTGCGCTACGACCTGACCGATGACGGCCGCTGCCCGCATTGCACGACCGTGATTCCGGGCCGGTTCGGCCGGTTCGAGCATGCGTTCGGACCCCGCCGCATTCCGGTCCGGCTCCACTCCCGATGAAGAGCGAAGCCCGCCCGGTGCGGATCGCGCTGCCGGAAGTCGCGCTGCCGGGCGACCTCGCCACGCCCGCGCATGCGACCGGCCTGGTGCTGTTCGCGCACGGCAGCGGCAGCAGCCGGTTGAGTCCGCGCAACCGCTACGTGGCCGAGCTGCTGAACCAGGCGGGGCTGGCGACGCTGCTGTTCGATCTGCTGACGCCGGCCGAAGACTTCGACCGCGCCGCACGCTTCGACATCGATCTGCTGGCGCGCCGCCTGACCGCGGCCGCGCACTGGTGCCGTGCGCAGCCCGACCTGGCCGGGCTGCCGCTCGGACTGTTCGGCGCCAGCACCGGCGCGGCGGCCGCGCTGATCGCCGCTGCGCTGCTGGGCCCCGACGTGCGCGCCGTGGTCTCACGCGGCGGCCGACCTGACCTGGCGCCCGCCGATCTGGTCGAACGCGTGACCGCGCCCACGCTGCTGATCATCGGCGAACACGATCGCGAAGTCCTGATGCTGAATCGCCGTGCCGCGCGCAGCCTGCGCGCGCCCCATGCGGAGCGCGTCGTGCCCGGCGCCACGCACCTGTTCGAGGAGCCGGGCACGCTCGAGCAGGCTGCGTCCGCCGCGCGCGACTGGTTCGTGCGCTACCTGCCCGACAGCGCGGCGACCACCTCGTCGTCTTCGACCTGATCGAACGTGCGATAGAACTGCCCGACCGCATAGAACGCGGTCGGCGCGTGCAGGCATACGACTTCGTCGGCCAGCGGCCGCACGCGCTCCAGCGTGTCCGGCGGCGAAACCGGCACCGCGCAGATCAGGCGTGCGGGCTTCTTCTCGCGCAGCGCGTGCAGCGCCGCGATCATCGTCGAACCGGTCGCCAGCCCGTCGTCGACCACGATCACCGTGCGCCCCGCGGGATCGATCGCCGCACGCTGTTCGGTATAGCGGCGGCGGCGCTCGCGCATCGTCGCCAGTTGCACCTGCTTCTCGCGCTCAAGATAGTCCTTCGACGCGCCGACCCATGCCGCATCCGGATTCAGATACGACCAACCCGATTCGTCGATCGCGCCGACCGCGTATTCCGCGTGCCCGGGTGCGCCGAGCTTTCGCACCAGCACCACGTCCACGTCGCCGCCCAGCTCCCGCGCGATCAGCTGCGCCATCGGCACCGCGCCGCGCGGAATGCCGAGCACGAGCGGCCGGGTTCCCTTGTACTTGTCGAGCGCACGCGCCAACTGGCGGGCGGCATCGTCTCGATCGTTGAACATCCGTCGCGCACCTCCCGCAGCAAAGGCTAGTGCCTCGAGAGCATCGGATGTTGCGACAGCGCAGGTTGGCGCCGCCGCGTCACCGGAACACGATCGTGCGATGCCCGTTCAGCAGCACGCGGTCCTCGAGGTGATACTTGAGCGCCCGCGCCAGCACGCTCTTCTCGATATCGCGGCCATAGCGGATCAGGTCTTCTTCGGTATCGCCGTGATCGATCCGCACCACGTCCTGTTCGATGATCGGCCCTTCGTCCAGTTCTTCGGTCACGTAATGCGACGTGGCGCCGATCAGCTTCACGCCGCGCGCGAACGCCTGATGGTAAGGACGCGCGCCGACGAAGCTCGGCAGGAAACTGTGGTGGATGTTGATGATCCTGCCCGGCAGCCGGCGGGTGATCGAAGGCGGCAGGATCTGCATGTAGCGCGCCAGCACCATCACGTCGCCGCCCGCATCGGTGAAGACCTGCCAGATCCGCTCGAACGCCGCGCGCCGGCCGTCGGCATCGGCCGGTATCGGCACGCGGTGGAACGGGATCCCATGCCATTCGACGTAGCCGCGCAGGTCGTCGTGATTGCTGACCACGCCCGCGATCGCACAGTCGAGTTCGCGCGACTTCCAGCGGTACAGCAGATCGACCAGGCAATGGTCGTACCGGCTGACCAGGATCACCACGCGCCTGCGGATCGTCGAGTCCATGATCGACCAGTCCATCGCGAATTCGTCCGCAATCGGGGCGAACTCGGCACGGAACCGGCCCGGCGTGATGCCGCCCGCGCCGAGCGAGCGCGCGAGCAGCACGTTGCGCATGAAGAAGCGCTGCGTGGCCTGGTCCGCGTGATGGTTGGCCTCGATGATCCAGCCGCCGCGCTCGGCGATGAAGCGGCTGACCGCGGCAACGATGCCGACGCGATCGGGGCACGAGATCGTCAGCGTGTAGGTCGGCTCGGATGACATGCGGGATCGCAGGCGACGGCACACCTGCGATTAGAGCAAATCCGCGGCCTGGCCGCGGTCAGCGGATCGTCGCTGCGCGAGCGACGGGAGCCGAACGCTCGCGCGCGATGCCGACGATGCGCTCGGCGATTTCGCGGTCGAGCTTCTTCAGGTCCGCTTCCATCGACGGCCAGTCGATCATGCGGACGCCCTTCACGCGATTGGCGCGCAGCGCCGAATCCCCGCCATGCTCGGCGACGACCAGCAGCTTCGGCAGCCCGGCCGAGCGCGCCAGGTCGAGCAGGCTGCTCGCGCGCGGCGCGGTGGCGCGGCCGGGGTCGTAGACGAAGGCATAGCAGCGCGTCGGATCGTCGCGGTGCCGCAGCACGACGTCGATCGGACGCAATGCCGCCGATGCCGGAGCCGGGCGGTAGCCGCGCGCCTCGTACCACGCCAGCACGAGGTTGCGCAACGGCACGTCGAGATCGAGCGTCGGGGGACGGTTCTGCGTCGCGGGTGCCGCGGTATTCACCGACGTGTTCGGCGCCGACGTGCGCGTGGTCGGTGCGCCGGTCTGCAGCCCGGTCGACGGCCAGCCTCCCGAAATCATCGGCTCGATGTTGGTGGGCTCCTCGAGCTGCGCACGGGCGCGCGCGGCGGAACCGGGCGGAACGCTCGACAGAAGCGCCTCGATGTCGATGTCCTCTTCCGCGACCTCGAGCCCGCGGCTGCCGCGCAGATTCGTCGACAGCCCGGCATCGACGTTCGTTTCGCCCTCGACGACGGGCGCCACGTCGCCGGCAGCCTTGACTGCAGCCAGCACCGCTGCCTCGCGCCGCTCGGCGGCCTCGCGCCGGGCACGCAGCTTGCCGCGGAGCCAGACAAAAGCGGCCCCGATCAACAGCAACAGCACGCCGTACAGCAGGAAACTCATAAGACACCGAGGCGCGTCGCCGCTTCCTCGACCGCGAATCCGTGATTGTCGCCGCGCGCACCGGCGTGGCAAGGGATATCTCCGATTCTCGGTATCGAGGCATTTTTCCGCGATCGACCATCCGGCCGAGCGCGCGTACGTCGACGCGGCATCGGCCGTTCGCATTCGCGCCCGCGCGACC
>JBAIYN010000496.1:0-2490 GCA_037915775.1 Burkholderiales bacterium
GCGATTCTCGCCAGTGATCTGGCGCCCGGCGACGCGATCCGCACGGCGATGACGCGCGGACAGCCCGGTGCGCCCGAAGCCGCATCCAGCCCGCGCTCGTGGCGCGAGGGCCTCGACATATCCGAGCCGGGGCCGGTCGCCACGCTCGAGGAAATCAAGCGCTCGAAGCTGCGCGGACGCGGCGGTGCGGGCTTCACGACCGGGCTGAAGTGGGAGGCCTGCCGCAATGCGCGCGCGACGCAGCGCTATGTCGTCTGCAACGCGGACGAAGGCGAGCCCGGCACTTTCAAGGACCGCGTGCTGCTGGCGCGCCATGCCGACCTCGTGTTCGAGGGCATGACGGTGGCCGCCTACGTGGTCGGCGCGACGAAAGGATTCCTGTATCTGCGCGGCGAATACCGCCACCTGCTGGCGCCGCTGCACGACGTGCTGGCGCGGCGGCGCGCACAGGGGCTGCTGGGAAGCGGCGTCTGCGGCAAGCCGGACTTCGAGTTCGACATCGAGATCCATCTGGGCGCTGGCGCCTATGTGTGCGGCGAGGAATCGGCGCTGATCGAATCGCTCGAAGGCAAGCGCGGCGTCCCGCGCAACCGGCCACCGTATCCGGTGACGAGCGGCTACCTGAAGTTTCCGACCGTGGTCAATAACGTCGAAACCTTCTGCGCGGCGGCGCTGATCGCGTTGAAGGGCGGCGACTGGTACGCGCGCATCGGCACGCCGCGTTCGTCGGGAACGAAGATCCTGTCGGTGTCGGGGGACTGCGCGCGGCCCGGCGTGTACGAGTATCCGTTCGGCGTCACGGTCGGCCAGGTGCTTGCCGATTGCGGCGCCGAGTTCACGCAGGCGGTGCAGATCAGCGGGCCGTCGGGCGTCTGCATCGACGCCACCGAGTTCGAGCGCCGCATCGCGTTCGAGGACCTGCCGACCGCGGGCGCGTTCATGGTGTTCGACGAGTCGCGCGACATGTTCGAGGTGGCGCGCAACTTCACGCACTTCTTCGCGCACGAAAGCTGCGGCTTCTGCACGCCGTGCCGGGTCGGCACCTCGGTGCTGCGCCGGTTGATGGACAAGCTGGCCGCCGGCAAGGGATCGCAGCACGACCTGAATCAGATCGGCGAGATGAACCAGTTGCTGCAAGCGGCGAGCCACTGCGGACTGGGGCACACCGCGTGCAATCCGGTGCTCGACACGCTGAAGCGCTTCCGCCCGGCGTACGAGCAGCGCCTGGTGTCGATGGACTACGAGCCCGCGTTCGATCTGGACGGCGCGCTGGCGCGCGCGCGCGCGATGACCGGACGCGACGATGCCGGCGCGCATTTCGGGGATATCGGATGAGCGAGCCCGCGACGTTCCTGCTCGACGGCGAGGAAGTGCCGTTCGTGCCCGGGCAGACGGTGATCCAGGCCGCGCTCGCGCACGGCCACTACGTGCCGCACCTGTGCTACCACCCCGAGTTCAAGCCGCACGGCAGCTGCAAGCTGTGCACGGTCAAGGTCGACGGGCACTGGATGACGTCGTGCACGCTGCCGGCGCAGGCGGGCATGCAGGTCGAGAGCAACACCGAGGAGATCAACGCCAAGCGGCGCCTGCTGACGCAGATGCTCTTCGTCGAGGGCAATCATTTCTGTCCGTCGTGCGAGAAGAGCGGCAACTGCCGGCTGCAGGCGGTCGCGTACGACCTCGGCATGGTGAGCACGCAGCTCGATCACTTCTACCCCGACCGGCCGGTCGATGCGTCGCATCCGGACATCCTGCTCGAATTCAACCGCTGCATCCTGTGCGAACTGTGCGTGCGTGCGTCGGGCGAGGTCGACGGCAAGGCGGTGTTTGCGCTGTCGGGGCGCGGCATCACCAAGCACCTGATCGTGAACAGCGAGTCCGGCCGGCTGGCGGACACGAACATCGCGGTGACCGACAAGGCGATGGATGTTTGCCCGGTCGGCGTGATCCTGAGGAAGCGGGTCGGCTTCGCGCAGCCGATCGGCAAGCGGCGCTTCGATGCGCAGCCGATCAGCGCACAGGCGGCTCTGGACGCGCCGCGGCCGCTGGACCGCGCGCCGCGAGGTGGCGAATAGATGGCACGCAAGTTCAAGGTCGCGACCACCTCGCTTGCCGGCTGTTTCGGCTGCCACATGTCGTTCCTCGACATCGACGAGCGGCTGTTCCCCCTGCTCGAGCGCATCGAGTTCGACCGCTCGCCGTTCACCGACATCAAGCACTGCGGCAAGTGCGACATCGGCTTTATCGAGGGCGGAATCTGCAACGCGGAGAACGTGCACGTGCTGCGCGAGTTCCGCAAGAACTGCCGCATCCTGGTTGCGGTCGGGGCCTGCGCGATCAACGGCGGGCTGCCGGCGCAGCGCAACCATCTCGACCTGGGCGCCTGCCTGCAGGAGGTCTACCTCACCGAGCCGGGGCTGGCAAAGGGCGCGATTCCGAACGATCCCGAGCTGCCGTTGCCGCTCGACAAGGTGCATCCGCTGCATGAGG
>JBAIYN010000150.1:0-2746 GCA_037915775.1 Burkholderiales bacterium
AATGATGAAGCATGCGATCGAAGAAAACGACCTGCACGCGTATGTCGATGGCGCGATGCCGGCCGCGGAACGCGCGCGCTTCGAGGACCTCCTGCGCGACGACGCCGTCGCGCGCGAGAGCGCCCGCGCCTATCTGGCGCAGAACGAAGCACTTCACGCTGCCTTCGACGGCGCGCTGGCGGAGCCGCATTCGTTGCGCCTGCCGGCATCGCCGGCGCGCGGCTGGCCGAGAGGGCCTGTAGCGCTCGCCGCGACATTGCTGCTCGGAATCGCGTTCGGATTCATCTCCCGGGGCCTGTTCATGGCACAGCAGGCGCCGCTGACGGCGTTTGCCCATCAGGCGGTGCTCGCGTATGTGGCGTACGTGCCCGAAGTTCGTCACCCGGTCGAGGTCCCGGCGCAGGAGGAGCAGCACCTGGTTGCATGGCTGTCGAAGCGCCTGTCCGTTCCGTTGCGCGCTCCGCAGCTTGATGCGGCAGGCTATCGGCTGCTGGGCGGGCGCCTGCTGCCGGCCGCCAGCAGCGCCGGTGACGCCCCCGTCGCACTGCTGATGTACGAGAACCCGAAGGGGAAGCGACTGTCACTGCTGGTGCGGCGCGAGGTCGACAACAAGGACACGGCGTTTCGCTTCACCGAAGAGGGCAACACGCGCGTTTTCTACTGGATCGACGGTCCGTGCGGGTATGCGCTGGCGGGCGATGTCGATCGCGAAGAGCTGTTGCGGCTATCCCGCCTCGTCTACCAGCAACTCAATCCCTGAAGCACCGGCGCTGCAGCGAGACGCCGCATCGTGCCAGAAAGCCGAAGGGCCGCTCGCCGCGGCCCTTCGCTCGTTGCTCGATCCGGTCTGGCTTACTTGGCCTTCGACACCATATATTCCACTGCTGCCCGGATCTCCGCGTCGCTCGCATTCATCGCGGTTCCGCGCGGCGGCATCGCTCCCTTGCCCTTTAGCGCAACTGCCACGAGAGCGTCCACGCCGAGCTTGATCCGCGGCGCCCATGCGGCTTTGTCGCCCAGCTTCGGGGCGCCGGCAACGCCAGTTGCGTGACAGGCGCTGCAGGTCTGCTTGAAGAGTTTTTCGCCGGCGCTGGCGTCCAACTTGCCCGCCGCAGGCGCGGCTGCCGCTGTCGCAACTGCGGCAGGCGCCGCTGCAGTCGTGCCCGGCGGCCGGCTCTGCGTTTCGAACATGTACTCGACCGCTTTCCGCATCTCGGCGTCGGTGAGGTCAGGCATGCCGCCGCGGGCCGGCATCCCTCTGTGGCCATGCAGCGCGGAGTCCATTAGTGCGGTGAGCCCCTTGGCCACGCGCGGCTTCCACTCTTCCCAGTTGCCGATCTTCGGCGCGCCGCCCTTGCCTTCGGCGTGGCACGCGCTGCACACCGCCTGCACGATCTGCTCGCCAGTGCGCTCGGCGCGCGCGCTGGCAGCGGCAGGTGCCGCGGCTCCCGCGGCTGCCGGTTCCGTGAATTTCGCTCCCGCCTGGTTGCCGAGGTAAGCCACTGCCCTGGCCACTTCGATCGGGTCAAGGTCGGCGTTGCCACCCTTGGCTGGCATTCCCTTGAAGCCCTCGGTCGCGTGTTTGACCAGCGTGTCGAAGCCCTGCTTCAGGCGCGGCCCCCATTGGGTTGCGTCTCCGGTCTTGGGCGCGCCCGCGACTCCTAGTGCATGGCAGGCGGAGCACACGCCCTTATAGACTGCCTCGCCACTCTGCAAGACTTTGGGTCCCGTGGCTTCCGCCAGCGCGACGGTGCCGATCGGTTTCAGTCGGTCTGCGATCGCCTCGGGCGTCATCGACGTCGAACCCGCGCCGCTTGTCTTCTCGCCGGCGACAAACTTCACCAGCAGGACGATGATGAGCACCGGCACCACGAACGCCAGAACGATCACCGTGACCAGTTGCTGCGGCGTCTTGATGGGGGAAGAGTGCTGATCGGACATGAAGTCGGCTCCGGGGGCATGCGGCGCCCGGGCATTGCACGGGACAACGCGCACTGCGCGTCAAACACGGTGTGAACGGAGCGCGGATTATATCCGTGGCACGTGTGCCGGAAGTCCCGAGAGCCTGGTTGGACGCCTCGGGGCAAAGCGCGTAACCTTCGCCGCCCTGCGCGCCTGTAGCTCAGTGGATAGAGTACTGGCCTCCGAAGCCAGGGGTCGTGGGTTCGAGTCCCGCCAGGCGCGCCAGAAGGACACGCTAGCTGCACGTTGGCGCTTTTGCGACCCGCACGCGCAACGACGCAAAGCACAGCGAGCGCACATCGCCACCCTGTGCCAGGGTCAGCCGCCCGAGTACAAGCCCGTGACTCCCCGGGTGCGCCAGCCGTCCGATGCTTTCGTAGGACAGCACCGTCCCCGCATAAGTGATGCCGAAGTTCGGCGTGATCGTCATGCCGGGCGCTGCCGGCGCAAAGTCGCGAATCACCAGCTCATCGGCGTCGTGTACGCCATTGTCGTTGGCATCCACGAAGACCTTCCATCCTTCGGCCCAGTTGGCATTCCGCGCCGCAACGGCGACACGTGTTCCGCGCGCAAGCGCTTCGCTGCGCGCCAGGTTCAGAGTGGTAACGAGCTCGTGAGTGGTCGGTACGAGATGACGGCTGCGCATCAGCTTGTCGAACGCGGGCACGGCGGCCGAGGTCAGAACGCTGGCGACCGACAGGCCCATTACGAGTTCCAGCACCGTCGTCCCGAACTGTCTGCGAATGCAATTGCCTGCACGCTCCATGGCTGCCCCTCCCCCCGC
>JBAIYN010000369.1:0-4159 GCA_037915775.1 Burkholderiales bacterium
GGTCGGCATCAGGAACAGCCGATCGCCGGCGAAGCCGACCACTTCGGCGTCGACGCGCAGGGTCTCGTCCTGCGTCACCAGCACCTGCGCGCCGATGGGGAGCTTCAATCCAACGCCCTCCATCACCTGGCCCGCCACGCGGGTGAGCCGGCCGCGCACCTCGTGCGGCGCTGCGGCGCCGGCGATCGCGCGCGACTGGGCGAAGAAGCGCGCAAACGGCGCGGCGGTCGTCATGGCGTGCGATCGGTCTCGACGCCGAGCGCGGCAAGTACGCGGCGCCAGCGGGTCGACAGCAGGGCGTCGACCTCGCCCAGCGGGGTTTCGATGCGGCAGCCGCCGCGCGCGACCGCCGGGTCCGGGATGAAGCGGCAGCCCTTGAAGGCACCATCGGCGTCGACGTCGGCGCGGATCAGGTCGAGATCGCGTGGATTCATGTGCACGCGCGGATGCGCCTGCTGGTCGATCACCGCGGCGATCGCTTCGCGCAACGGCGGCAGCACCGCGTCACGCTGCACTTCGATTTCGCGCCGCACGACCTGCCGCGCCACTTCGAGCGCCAAGTCCAGCAGCGCGTCGGCGCCGGCGGATTCGAGCTCGGCAAAGCGGCCGCGCAGGTCCTGCAGCACGCGCTCCAGCTGTGCGCCGTGGCTGCTGTGCTCGCGGCGCGCGCGCTCGACCGTCGCACGCACGCCGGCGTCGAAGCCTTCCTTGCGACCGCGCTCGTAGGCGCGGCGTTCGCGTTCCGACAGCCCGTCGAGCGGATCGGTGCGCACCACCTTGCCGGCAAGCGGCTGGAACTGCCACGCGGCCGCGTCGTTGACCTGCTCCTTCGGGATCAGGCCGCCGATGAATTTCTCGGGGGCGCCCATGGCTACATCGCCTCGGGTGTACGCGACCGCTGCGCGGTCGCACGTGCACCCTCGGCGGTTAACGTCAGACGCGCCGCCTTGAGGCGGCTCGGCGTCGGCGCGTGCATTTCAGGATCGACATGGGCAACGCAACGCCCGCGACCGAGGCTCGAACCCGCGGCACGTCCGCCGCGAGCGCGCCCAAAGGCGCCGCGGTGATCATTCGGAGCGTCGTCGCGGCAACCGCCCGTCGCAGTTGTCACCGCGCGCCCGCCCGGCCGCCCGAAGGGCGCGCGCCATTTGAAATCGCCGAGGGTGCACGTGCGACGCGAAGCGTCGCGTACACCCGAGGCGTTAGACGTACTGGTCATCCCCCCCTCCGCCTCCGATTTGCAGCTGGCCTTCGTCGGCGAGCCGGCGCACGGTCTTCAGGATCTCGCGCTGCTCGGCCTCGACCTCGGACAGGCGAACCGGTCCCTTGGATTCGAGGTCTTCCTTGAGCATCTCGGCCGCGCGCGTCGACATGTTCTTGAAGATCTTCTCGCGCAGGGATTCCTCGCTGCCCTTGAGCGCGACGATCAGCGATTCGGACTGCACTTCGCGCAGCAGCACCTGGATGCCGCGGTCGTCGATCTTCGCCAGGTCGGCAAAAATGAACATCTGGTCGAGGATCTTCTGAGCGAGGTCGGCATCGTGCTCGCGGATCGATTCGACGGCGGTGGTTTCCAGCTGGGCGCCGAGGTGGTTCAGGATCTCGGCCGTCGCCTTGGTGCCGCCGAGCGTGGCCTTCTTCACCTTCTCGCCGCCCGCTACCACCTTCGACAGCACTTCGTTCAGTTCCTGCAGCGCCTGCGGCTGGATGCCGTCCAGGGTGGCGATCCGCAGCAGCACGTCGTTGCGCAGGCGCTCGGGAAAGTTGCGCAGCACTTCCGCGCTCTGGTCGCGCTCCAGGTGCACGAGGATCGAGGCGACGATCTGCGGATGCTCGTTCTTCAAGAGTTCGGCGATGCTGCCTGGGTCCATCCATCTGAGGCTTTCGATTCCCGAGGCGTCGCGACCCTGCAGGATGCGGTCGAGAAGCATGTCGGCCCTGTCGTTGCCGAGCGCGCGTTTCAGCACCTGGCTGACGAAATTGCCGGTGTCGCCGACGAGCGAGAACTGCTCTTCCTTCGCCTTGTTGAAGTTCTCGACCACCGACTCGATCTTCTCGCGCGACACCGTGCGCAGGCGCGCCATGCGCTCGCCGAGCTTCTGCACTTCCTTCGGCGACAGGTACTTGAATACCTCGGCCGCCTGCTCCTCGCCCACCGACATCAGCAGGATGGCGGCGTCTTCGAGTCCTCGTTCGTCGCTCGGCATCATCGGGCTCCGGCTATCTGCCGCCTTCCTGGCCGACCCAGGACTTCACGACATTGGCCACCGTGGCCGGGTCGTTCCTTGCGAGCTGGCGCATCTGCTCGATCGAGTTCAGCTGCTGCGCGGGCGCCGAGGCTGCCAGCGCCGGTTGCGCCGGCGGCGCGGCGACGACGCGCGGCGTGCTTGCGATCGACTTCAGCGCCGGCCGCACCGCGCCGAACACGACGATCAGCGCCAGCGCGATGAACAATGCCGCCTTGCCGGTTTCCTTCGCGAGCGTGACGACGTCGGGCTGCTTCCAGAATGGCACCGCCTCGGCAGGTGCCATGGATTCGGGCTGCGAGAACGCTGCGTTGACGACGTTGACCGAATCGCCGCGCTGCTGGTTGAAGCCCATCGCCTCGCGCACCAGCGCGTTGATGTTCTGCATTTCCTTCTCGGATAGCGCCTCGCTGCGCGCGGCCTTCGACTCTGCCCCCTTCGCGGCGCCCTTCGCATCGGCGGCGGCGGGGGCGGGGGCTGCAATCGTCTTGTAATTGACGACGACCGCCGCGGTCAGCCGCTTGACCTGGCCCGACGCAACGACCGTGCGGCGCACGTTCTTGTCGACTTCGTAGTTGGTCACCGCTTCGCGGCGTGTGTTGCCCGCCGTCTGCGCCTGGGCCGGGTTCAGCGCCGGCGCTGCGCCGTTGATCGGTGCAGTCGGCGCCGCCGGCGGCTGGTTCGACAGCGCGCCCGGCACGCCGCCCGGCGTTGCTGCCCCGGGTTGCGCCGCCTCGGAGGTGGACTGCGAGCGGATGGCCGGCTTCGCATCCGCGCCCTGATTGGGCGCATACGTCTCCGCCATCTGTTCGATCTGCGAGAAGTCGACGTCGGCGGTCACCTGCGCGCGCACGTTGCCGCGCCCGACGATGGGTTCGAGGATGTCCTCGATGCGCTTGATCGTCGTCGCCTCGATCTGCGCCACGTAGTCGAGCTGCGCGGCGTCGAGGCCCGCGGAGTTGTCGCGCTGGTTGGCGAGCAGGTTGCCCTGCTGGTCGACCACCGACACGTTCTTCGGATTCAGTTCCGGCACCGACGACGACACCAAGTGCACGATGCCCGCGACCTGGGTGCGGTCGAGCGTCTTGCCCGGATGCAGCTGCAGCAGAACCGACGCGGTCGGCGGCTGCTTGTCGCGCAGAAAGCCCGACTGCTTCGGCAGTGCCAGATGCACGCGCGCGTTCGCCACCGGCGCCAGCGCCTGGATCGAGCGCGACAGCTCGCCCTCGAGCGCGCGCTGGTAATTGACCTGTTCCTGGAACTGGGTGACGCCGAACTTCTGCGTCTCCATGATCTCGAAGCCGACGATCGAACCCTTCGGCAGTCCCTGGGACGCGAGCTTCAGGCGCGCCTCGTGCACCTTGTCGGCGGGCACCAGGATCGTGCCGCCGTCGGCGTTGCGGTACGGGACGTTCATCTGCGACAGCTGCGCGATCACGGCGCCGCCGTCCCGGTCCGACAGGTTGGTGAACAGCACGCTGTAGCTGGGGGAGGAGCTCCACAGCCACGCGGCGCTGACGATCGCGACCACCCCGGCCGCGGCCAGCACCATCAGCGCGCGCGCCCGCGGCGACAGCCGGTCCAGCAGGCCCAGGCCGGCAGGCGTCATATTGGATGGGACGATCGACGGGTTGCTCATCGGCTGTGCGCAGCGGCCCGGCGCAGTCCTGTGCGCTCGCGTGGGTACCGCGCATTTCGATTATTCGGAGACTTGAGATCCCATAAACGCGGATAAGCTGAGGAAAGCAGCGGTGATTAGCCGCCCCAGCCGCCCGGCGTCGCAGCGGCGGCGGCATCCGGTCGAATTGACCCGCGAACAGGCGCCTTCTTCAGGCAGCGCCGCAGCATCCGGCCGCGTAGATTGAGTCAACGAAATGCGCGGTGGTCGGGATCCGGACCGCCCAGCGGGGGAC
>JBAIYN010000244.1:0-1649 GCA_037915775.1 Burkholderiales bacterium
GGGCAGAACCGGCCGCACGTGGTGCGGCTGGTGATCGAGCTGAAGGAGGACGTGAAGCCGCAGGTGTTCACGCTCGACCCGATCGGCCCGTACCAGTATCGGCTCGTGATGGACCTGGTGCCGGTCGATCCGCCCGATCCGTTGATGGCATTCCTGCGCGAGCAGGAAGCGCGCAATCGCGCCGCCACTGCCGCCGGCGACGAAGACGCGATCGCGCGCCAGATCGACCGCTCGATCACCGAGACCAACTCCACGCAGCGCGCGGACGCGCGCCGGCGCGACGACCGCGTGAGCCGCTTCGTCACGGTGGCCATCGATCCCGGCCACGGCGGCGAGGATCCCGGCGCGATCGGCAAGCGCGGCACGTACGAGAAGACCGTCACGCTGGCGATCGCGCGCCGTATCGAGGGCATGATCCGCGACCAGACCAAAATGCGCGTGCTGCTGACGCGCGACGGCGACTACTTCGTGCCGCTCGGCCAGCGCGTCGCGAAGGCGCGCCGCGTGCAGGCGGACCTGTTCGTGTCGGTGCACGCCGACGCGTGGATCCGTCCCGACGTGCGCGGTTCGTCGGTGTTCGCGCTGTCCGAACGCGGCGCCACCAGTGCGGCGGCCGCGTGGATGGCGCGGCGCGAAAACGAGGCGGACCAGATCGGCGGCGTCAACCTCGGCGCACACGATCCGCAGCTGGCGCGCGTGCTGCTCGATCTGTCGACGACGGCGCAGATCAACGACAGCCTGAAATTCGGCAACGCGGTGCTGCGCGAGCTCGAGCGCGTCAACCACCTGCACAAGGCGCGCGTCGAACAGGCAGGCTTCGCGGTGCTGAAGGCGCCCGACATCCCGTCGATCCTGGTCGAGACCGCGTTCATCAGCAACCCGGACGAGGAACTGCGCCTGCGCGACGACGACTACCAGCAGAAGCTGGCGCAGGCGATCGTCGGCGGCATCAACCGCTACTTCGCCAGGAATCCGCCCACCGCGCGCAATCCGATCGGCTAGCCGACGCGCCGATCAGAAGCGCATCTTCGCGTTGACGCCCAGGGCCCAGCCGGACACGCGCTCGCTTGCGGCGTCCTTCCGCGGCCAGAAATGGCCGACCGTGATTTCGCCGAGCAGCCAGTCCCGGTGCACGGCCTGCTCCCAGCGTACCTGCAGTCCGTAGTCCGAGACGTCGACGCCGGTCCCCGGCTTGCCGCTGATCAGGCCTTCGAGCGAAAGCAGCCGTGGCCCGCCAAAGCTGCGGTAGGCACCCAGCACGCTGGACCACTCGAAGTTCTTGCTGACCTGCGTGATCGTCGCGCCGTTCACCCATCGCACCGCGAGCGTCGAGGAGATCGGGTGTCCGTATGACAGCACCGTCGTCGAACCGAAGTGATCCGACAGGGCCCAGAACACCGTCTGGCGGAACTCGACCAGATCGCGATTGGCGAGTTCCCATGGATGGCGATAGCGCACCTGTCCATATGGCTTGAGGCCGCCGCGGAAGCCAAGCCGGAAGTCGACCCCTTCGATCACCGGCACCCCGAGGCCGGCGAAGAAACTGCGGTCCTCCGGGCGTTCCTCCAGCAGCCGCTGCTGGCGCGTCAGCGCTGCGGGCGTATCGGCAAGCACTTCGCGCGAGTTGTCGCGTCCGACGAATGCATAGG
>JBAIYN010000514.1:0-2304 GCA_037915775.1 Burkholderiales bacterium
GTCCATTACCTGGGCGGGTTCGGTCCCGGCAGCCTGAACCGGCGCCTGTTCGACCTGCTCGGCGGCGGTCGCATCGAGCTGGCCGCGATCCCGGGCACGTATGACCGAGTTCACTTTCCCGATTTCGAGATCGCGTTTGCGCCGCCCCGCGCGACGCTGGTGCAGACGCTGAAGTCGGCGTTTCCCGACGAGGACGCCGGCATCGATCGGTACTTCGACGCGATCGATCACGGGGTGCGCGCGCTCGGTGCGGCGTTCGTCACGCACAGCGCGCCCTCGCTGGTCGCCAAGACGATGCAGTGGCTGCGCGGCGCCGAGATCGATCACTGGGTCGGCCGCACCACCTGGGATGTCGTGTGCGACTGCGTGCACGATCCGCGCCTGCGCGCGGTGCTGTGCGCGCAATGGGGCGACTACGGAAGCCGGCCGCAGGAGAGCTCGTTCGCGATGCATGCGACGGTGGCGAAGCACTATTTCGACGGAGCGTGGTTCCCGGTCGGGGGCTCGGCGAGCTTCGCGCGCGAGATGGGCGCGACGATCGCGGCCGCCGGCGGCGCGATCCGCACCGGCGCCGAGGTCGTCGCGATACGCACGCACGAGCGACGCGTGGCCGGCGTGACACTGGCGAGCGGCGAGTCGCTGGATGCGCGCTGCGTGATCTCCGATGCCGGCATCCGCAACACTCTGCGCATGCTGCCTTCGCACGATGTCGACTACGCATGGGCAAGCGATGCGCTGGAACTGGAGCCGTCGTTCGGCCACGTCGGGCTGTATCTCGGGATCGAGGGCGACATCACCGCGCTCGGTGCCGACACTTCCAACGAGTGGCTCTACGAGAGCTGGGACGTCAACGCGCTGTGGCGCGACCCCTTCACCCAGGCGCGCGCGCCGGCGCTGTTCGTTTCGTTCCCGTCACTGCGGGATCCAGCGCACGATCCGGGTCCGCGCCAGCGGCACACCGCCGAGGTCGTCGCGCTGGTCGACTGGAGCGTGTTCGCGCAATGGGATCGATCGCTCGAGCCGGGCGGCATGAAGGCGGGCGCCGCCGCGGCCGAGCGCAGCGACAGCTATCGCGCGTTCAAGGCGCTGCTGGAGCAGCGCCTGCTGGCGCAGTTCGCGCAGCACTTCCCGGACGTCGCCGCGCGCGTCGTGCATCACGCTGCGTCGACGCCGATCTCGGTGGCGACCGTGATCGGCTCCGAGCACGGCGCGATCTACGGGGTGGAGACCTCGCCGCGCCGCTTCCTGTCGAATGCGCTGAAGCCGCGCACGCCGATCGGCGGTCTGTTTCTCGCCGGACAGGACGCATCCACACCCGGAATCACCGGCGCGATGATGGGCGGCCTGATGGCCGCGGCCAGCGTCGAGCCGAAGCTCTGGTCATTGCTGCATTGAGATTGCCAGGAAGAGGACAGGAGACACCATGGCCGACGAGCGCACGCCCGCGCGAACCAACGGAAACGGCGCTGCCGCACAGGCGGCGCCGCAGGCGAAGCGACGTCACCGTCGCGGCCCGCGCCCGGCCGCAGCCGGCGATACGCCCCCGACGCTGACGCCCGCGGCGATCGAGAAGTTTGCGGTCGGCGAGGCGGTGGCGGCCGCGCGCGAATCGAAGGTCGAGGCGGTGCGCGACATCCTGGCGCGGATTCCGAACAACGACCGCGACACGATGATGGCGGTGCTCGAGGCGATCCTCGCCGGCGCATCGCCCGACGACGCGGCCGCGCTGCGCCACGCACTGCTGCAGCGCCAGGAACAGCAACCGCCGCCGATCGACCCTGATCAGGAGCTGACGCGCAACTGGCGCGACGGGGGTTATCCATACAAGAACCTCTTGTCCCGCAAGAGCTACGAGAAGCAGAAGTACAAGCTGCAGGTCGAACTGCTGAAGCTGCAGGCGTGGGTCAAGCACGACCATCAACGGGTCGTGATCCTGTTCGAGGGCCGCGACGCCGCCGGCAAGGGCGGCACGATCAAGCGCTTCATGGAGCACCTGAACCCGCGCGGCGCGCGCGTGGTCGCGCTGGAAAAGCCGAGCGAGGTCGAGCGCGGCCAGTGGTACTTCCAGCGCTACGTGCAGCACCTGCCCACGGCCGGCGAGATCGTGATGTTCGACCGCTCCTGGTACAACCGCGCCGGGGTGGAGAAAGTCATGGGCTTCTGCACGCCCGCCGAATACGAGGAGTTCATGCGGCAGGCGCCCGAGTTCGAGAAGAACCTCGTCAAGAGCGGCACGCACCTGCTCAAGTTCTGGTTCTCGGTCAGCCGCGCCGAGCAGCGGCGCCGCTTCAAGGAGCGCGAGCA
>JBAIYN010000555.1:0-2170 GCA_037915775.1 Burkholderiales bacterium
CGACGAACCAGCGGCGCCCGTCTACCTCCGGCACCTCGAATTCGAGCGGCTCCCAGTACATGTTCATCATCACGTGGATGTCGGCGTCGCCATCGAAGCCGGCGAGCGTAAAGGCCAGGACGCGCGCCTGCGGGTCGTCCCAGCCCGGAGTTCGCAGCTTGGTGCTGTGCCATTCCACGTCGGGGAGGCCGCGCTCGTTGACCTCTCCGCTGAAGAAGTAGCCCGTCCTGACGGCGGCGTGCGCCTGGCGGAACGCGATCATCCGCTGCCAGAAGCGCAGCAGACCGCTGTTCTTCTCGACGAGCGTCCAATCCAGCCAACTGACCTCGTTGTCCTGGCAGTACGCGTTGTTGTTGCCCTTCTGCGTGCGCCGGGTTTCATCGCCGCCCAGCATCATGGGCACGCCCCGCGAGAGCAGCAGGATTGCGGCGAAGTTCCTCACCTGCCGTTCCCGCAGCGCTTCGATTTCCGGATTGTCCGTCTCGCCTTCGGCGCCACAGTTCCAGCTCAAGTTCTCGTTGATGCCGTCGCGGTTCTGCTCGCCGTTCGCCTCGTTGTGCTTCGACTCATAGGACACCAGATCGTTCAGAGTGAAGCCATCGTGACACGTCACGAAGTTGATGCTGTTGATGGGACGCTCGCCCTGCGGCTCGTAGAGGTCCGCGCTTCCCGCGATTCGGGTGGCGACCTGGCCCACCATTCCCGCATCTCCGCGCACGAACCGCCGCACGTCATCGCGGAAGCGTCCGTTCCACTCCGCCCAGCGGTGGCCCGGGAAGTGTCCTATCTGGTATAGGCCCGCGGCGTCCCACGCCTCCGCGATCACTTTGGTGTCCGCCAGTTCGTCGTCCAGCTCGATCTGCCACACCACCGGCGAGTGCTCGCTCGGAGCTCCGTCCTCACCCCGCGCCAGCACGGAGCCCTCGTCGAAGCGGAAACCATCCACGTGCGCTTCGCGGACCCAGTAGCGCAGGCATTCGACGATCAGTTTCTGCGCGATCGGATGGTTGCAGTTGAAGGTGTTCCCTGTGCCGGTGTAGTCAACGTAGTAGCGCGGGTCGGCGGACTGAAGGTAGTAGTAGGTGCGGTTGTCGATGCCCTTGAAGCAGAACACGGGCCCGAGGTGGTTTCCCTCTTCGGTGTGGTTGAAGACTACGTCCAGGATGACCTCGATACCGGCCCGGTGCAGCGCCTTCACCATGTCGCGAAATTCGTTCAGGTGCCGGCCCTCTTCCGGGCTGACGCAATAGGCCGATTGCGGAGCGAAGAAGCCGATCGGGCTGTAGCCCCAATAGTTCGTCAGAGGTTTACCGTCCACTTCGCGCAAGGTCGCTTTCTCGTCGAAGTCGAATACCGGCATCAGCTCGACCGCGGTCACGCCGAGCGTCTTTAGGTACGGAATCTTCTCGATCAGGCCGGCGAACCTTCCCGGCGCTGCGACGCCCGATGAAGACGATTTGGTGAACCCGCTGGCGTGAAGCTCATAGATGACCGTTTCTTCCATGGGGCGGTTGAGTGGCGTGTCGCCCTCCCAGTCGTATCCGGACGGGTCGATCACAACGGAACGCATGGACGTGGCGACGTTGTCGTCCGGAGCACAGGCGTCCGCGCGGTCCCACACCGAGTCGGTGTTGCCGCGGGCGTACGGATCGATCAGGACTTTGTTCGGATTGAAGCGTTGGCCACCGGCGGGGTCATTGGGCCCGGACACGCGGTAGGCGTAATGCGTCCCCGCGCCCAAGCCGCGCACGTGAACGTGCCAGAAGTGGAACGTCTTGTTGACGAGCGGATCGAGCGGGATGGTCTGGAACGGCTGCGGCGAGTCGTGTTCCGCGAACAGGAGCAACTCCACTCCGGTCGCATTTTCGGAAAAGAGCGAGAAGTTTACTCCGGTCGCGGTGACCGTGGCGCCGAGCGGGTGCGCCCGCCCCTGCTCGCTCACGTGCACCGGCGCTGGCTGGGCACTGGCTGACATTTTGGACCTCCTGCCGCGTGGCGCGGCCTGCCGCTTGCGACGGCGTTTAGAGTTCTGCATGGAGCGAACTGCCCGCCGCGCGGCGCCAGTGGTCCTCAAACAGTCCCTTCATCGCCTCGGCGAGCCCCTCGTGGTCGAATACCACCGACGTCCAGGCCGGCCGCGTGATCACGGGGTCGAGCAACGCGATCATGC
>JBAIYN010000049.1:0-4639 GCA_037915775.1 Burkholderiales bacterium
GGCTGCTGCGCATGCGCGCGCAGGCTGAGGTGGCGCAAATAGAAACGGTGAGGACGCGGCACTGCAAGCGCCTCGCGGTGCTGCCGCTGCTGGCCGAAGAACCGGTTGGCACGGAACGTCTGCTGCGGCTCGTTCATCCTGAGTCGGCGCTTGCCAATGGCGCCTGATTCAACTTCCGTAAAGCGCTCTGCCATGTCCGCATCAAACCAAGCCATCGACGACAAGCCCGACGCAGCACCGTTGAGCGTGTTCGAGCGCTACCTGACGCTGTGGGTCGCGATCTGCATCGTTGTCGGGATCCTGATCGGCCAGTTGCTCCCGGGACCCGTGCAGGCGATCGGCCGCATGGAGGTCGCGCAGGTCAATCTTCCAGTCGGGGTGCTGATCTGGGTGATGATCATCCCGATGCTGCTGAAGATCGACTTTGGCGCCCTGGGCCAGGTGCGGCAGCATGTACGAGGCATCGGTGTCACGCTGTTCATCAACTGGGCCGTCAAGCCGTTCTCCATGGCGCTGTTGGCATGGATATTCATTCGGCATGTGTTCGCGCCGTATCTTCCCGCCGAGCAACTCGATAGCTACGTGGCGGGACTGATCCTTCTGGCCGCCGCGCCGTGTACCGCGATGGTCTTCGTGTGGAGCCGGCTGACCGGCGGCGACCCGTATTTCACGCTGTCGCAGGTGGCGCTGAACGACACCATCATGATCTTCGCGTTTGCGCCGATCGTCGCGCTGCTGCTGGGGCTGTCCTCGATCACCGTCCCATGGGATACGTTGCTGACTTCGGTCGGCCTGTACATCGTGGTGCCCGTGATCATTGCGCAGTTGATCCGCTCGCGTGTGCTGGCGCGCGGCGGGCAGCCGGCGCTCGACGCGCTGCTGGCCAGAATCGGCCCGTGGTCGATCGCGGCATTGCTTTTCACGCTGGTGCTGCTGTTCGCCTTCCAGGGCGAGCAGATCCTGCGTCAGCCGCTGATCATCGCCCTGCTGGCGGTGCCAATCCTGATTCAGGTCTTCTTCAATTCGGGGCTGGCTTACCTGCTGAACCGGGCGGTCGGCGAGAAACACTCGGTGGCGTGCCCTTCGGCGCTGATCGGCGCGTCGAATTTCTTCGAACTTGCCGTGGCGGCGGCGATCAGTCTGTTCGGTTTCAACTCGGGGGCTGCGCTCGCGACCGTGGTCGGTGTACTGATCGAGGTGCCAGTGATGCTGCTGGTGGTCCGAGTGGTCAATCGCAGCAAGGGCTGGTACGAGGCGGCGGCAAACGGGTGAAATGCGCACCCTCCGAAACTGGTCCCCGCCCTCTACCCTCGCGGAAATATCTGGAGAATTCGATGGCCGAACCCGTCTACAACGTGCTGTTCATTTGCACAGGCAACTCAGCACGGTCGATCCTGGCTGAGAGCCTACTTAATCATCTTGGCCGGGGGCGCTTCATTGCGCACTCGGCCGGCAGCCACCCAAAGGGCGAGGTCCATCCCCTCGCTCTTCAGACCCTGAAGTCGATGCGACTCAACGCGGAAGGCTTCAGAAGCAAGTCATGGGACGAGTTTTGCGCCGTCGATGCTCCCCGCATGGATTTCGTATTTACTGTCTGCGACCAAGCGGCTGGTGAGATTTGTCCGGTTTGGCCTGGTCAACCCATGACCGCGCACTGGGGAGTTGAAGACCCAGCGGCGGTTGAAGGGAGCGAAGCACAAAAGCTCGAGGCCTTTCGTCAGGCTGCTCGGCTCTTGAAGCGTCGAATCGAACTCTTCGTTGCCCTTCCCGTCCAAAAACTCGACACCCTGACCCTGAAGAAGGAACTGCACGCGATCGGCTCCCGGTAGGGCCACCAGAGTGCACTAACGAGGCGGGCAGCGAACTGTCTAGGAAGGCGGCCTAGACACTGAGTGTTTCGTGTCTCTACGAGCAACAAGAACTGCTGTCCAACTGCTTAGGCGGACACCGGACTGAACCGTAGGAGCAGAACACGCAGCAGTCGCCAGGCAACGGTCTGAGCAACGCGTGGCATGCCCGGCACTCGAAGTACCACTGACAAGCATCGGTCGGCATCGTCTCAGTTGATGCCGAGTGGCAGTGAGGGCAGGTAATCGTCGACTGGAGTTCCATTGTCCGTGATGCAAAGTTGGCGACCGTTCAACGGGCGGTTACCAGACCGACGCAAGGAAAGCGAGCGGGACCAACGGCTAAATCAGAATTCCTGCAAGACGCTGTCGACCTCTTCAGAGTTGCGCGCCTTCGGAGTAACCGTGGCCGTTCCCGTCGATATCCATCCGACGAGCCTCTCACCACCCTTGCAGAACGCGCGAGCGATTTCGGGATCGGCAGCGCGCAGCCCCGAAAGCATCTTGGCGCCGTAGCCCATCAAGTGCAGGGCGTTGAGCATGTTCGCGATGGCGCCGCCTACGGCGATCCACTGCTCGTGCACAGGAACCTCATGCTCCGGATCAATGCGCGCGACTACCGCGATGACGACCGGCGCCTGCATCGCACGCTTCCGCTCCATGGCGAGATCGTCTTCCGACTTCCCGTGCCGGGCCCCGTAGTCAACGAAGAGCGTCGCAAGTCGTTCCAACCCGGCGCCGCGGACGACGACGAAGCGAAACGGAACGAGTTTCCCGTGATCCGGCGCCCGCAGGCTCACCGCCGCGGCGCGGCGCAGTTGCTCATTTGTCGGCCCGGGGTCGCCGAGGTACTTGGGACCGACCGAGTGCCGGGCGAGCAGCCGCCCAACGCATTCTTCATTTACAGCGTCAGATGTCATGGAAGGCAGGAAGATTGAAGCGACGGGCGATGAGCGTCGCTGCCGTTTCCGGTTAGAAATGTTTCAGGAGACAGTCGAGTCGTCAGCTCGAAGCCCGTAGCGCTTGCTCTTTTCCCAGAGCGTCTTCCTGGAGATCCCGAGTGCTGCTGCGGCGGCGCCGACGCGACCGTCGAAGCGCTGAAGCACCGCCTGCAGGTAACTCCGCTCGGCATCAGCCATGAACTCATCGAGGGTGGGCAGGCCGTTCGAGACCTCGACTTCCGGCTCGTCCGTCTCGAACAGATCCGACGCGGTGAGCACCGGTCTCTGGGATAGAACGCACGCCCGCTCGATGCGATTGCGCAGTTCGCGAACGTTCCCCGGCCACCCGTACGCGAGCAGAGCCGCGCGCGCCGTCGGGCCAAGCGCCCTCGGCGCCTCGTTCATTTGCGATGCCTGCTCCGTCAGGAAGTGCCGCGCAAGCCAAAGCACGTCCTCCGGTCGGCTGCGCAGTGGCGGCACGGTGAGGTTGACGACGTTGATCCTGTAGTACAGGTCCTCCCGGAACTGCCCGGACTGGACGAGCGCACGCAGATCGCGATGGGTCGCGCAGATCAGCTTGAACTCGACTTCGATGCTGTTCTCGGCGCCGACCCGTTGTACGCGGCGGTCCTGGATGACGCGCAGGAGTCGCACCTGCAGCGACGGGGTCAATTCTCCGATCTCGTCGAGAAACAGCGTCCCCCCCTGCGCCTGTTCGAAGTGGCCCTTGCGAGCACGATCGGCGCCAGTGAACGCGCCGCGTTCGTGACCGAACAGGGCGGCCTCGATGAGATTCTCCGGTATCGCGCCGCAGTTCACGGCGATGAAGGGCGCCGGAGTGTCGGCATGTGCGAGGGAGTGCAGATGTCGCGCCAGGATCTCCTTGCCCGCGCCGCTCTCACCGGTGATCACAATCGTCCGCGCACGCGTAGCGATACGCGGAGCCTGCGCCTCCAGTGCTCGCATAGCCGGAGACGAACCAAGAACTCCGGCGTCTCCAGTTGGAATAGTGGTGAGCGGAACCGCGGCACCAACGGCATGCCGCACCTTGGCCACCAGCTCGCCGATGTCGAAAGGCTTGGTGACATAGTCGTGCGCGCCGCGCTTGAGCATTTCCACCGCTCGGTCCACCGAGGCGTACGCCGTCATGAACAGGAACGGAGGAGCAGAACCGCTGTCGCGGGAGGCCTGGACGAAGACGTCTTCGCCCGAAATATCCGGCAGACGAACATCACTGACCACCGCGTCGTAGGATTCCGCGCGAAGCGCTTCCAGCGCCGCGCTGCCCTGCCTGAACCAATCGAGACTGAAGCCTTCCAGCAGAAAGCGGTCCGAAAGCGACTCTCCCATGATCGGATCGTCTTCGATCAGGCAGATGCGGGCCATCTATGTCTCCTTCGGCGCCATGGAGGTGGTCGTGTTGGCTTGCTCGATCGGCAGGCATACGGTGAAGCGTGTCCACCCACCGGCGCTCTCAACTGAAATCGTACCCCGCAGCTGCTGCACGATCTGGTAGCAGACCCAAAGGCCCAGGCCGTAGGCGCGGTCTCCTTCAAGGCCCGACGACGCGACGAACGGCTCGAAGAGCCTTGCGCGCACATCCGCGGGGATGGGCGGGCCCGAATTCCCCACGCTGATCGTCAACTGCCCTTCGTCGCGTCTCACCACAAGGGCGACAGCACCGGAGTCACCCGTTGCCTTGACCGCATTGAGCAGCAGGTTTAACACGAGCTGCCGCACCAGATGGGCGGGCAGCGGCAGCGCCCCGAGAGGACTGTCTTCGAGGTCCCATTTCAATGTGATGCGCAGCGCACCCACCTGTGGCTCGATCAACGTGCGCAGATCCTGCCA
>JBAIYN010000023.1:0-15837 GCA_037915775.1 Burkholderiales bacterium
GATGCTGCCGCGGCTGGCGCAGCTCGCCGGCGCACACGTGGTCACGGCGGTGACGGAAATGACCGACGACGGCTACGTCGTCCATCTCGGCGAGCCCTGGGCCGATTTCCCGACCGGGTCGATCGAAGCCGATACGGCGCGCATGAATCGAGAGGTCGAGCTTTGGGTGCTGCGCCTGCCCACGCAGTACTTGTGGACCCACCGCCGCTTCAAGACGCGGCCGCCGGGCGCCGCGCCCGTCTACTGAGTCACGCGAACCGCTGAGCGATAATCGCCGCGTGAAACTGCGCTTCACCAAGATGCAGGGCGCCGGCAACGACTTCGTGATGCTCAACGGCATCACGCAGCCGTTCACCCTCGGTCGCGATCAGCTGCGGCGGCTGGCGGATCGTCGCTTCGGGGTTGGCGCGGACCAGATCCTGCTGGTCGAGCGTCCCGGGCAGGGCGGCGTCGATTTCAGGTATCGCATCTTCAACGCAGACGGCGGCGAAGTCGAACAATGCGGCAACGGCGCACGCTGTTTCGTCAAGTTCGTCCGCGACCAGCGGCTGTCCGACCGCACGACGATCCGGGTCGAGACGCTGGGCGGCATCATCGAGCCCAGGCTCGAGGCCGACGGCGAGGTCACGGTCGACATGGGCGTGCCGAGGTTCGATCCGGTACAGGTGCCGTTCGACGCGAACGGGCTGGTCGCGCGCGCCGAGCACGGCGAACGGCTGTGGCCGCTGCGCGTCGCCGGCGCGGAACGCTGGATCGGCGTGGTGTCGATGGGCAATCCGCATGCGGTGCAGCTCGCGACCGACGTCGACGCCGCGCCGGTGACGACCGAAGGACCGCAGATCGAGCATCACCCGCGTTTTCTTGAGCGGGTGAACGCGGGGTACATGCAGATCGTCGATCGGCATTCGATTCGTCTGCGCGTCTGGGAGCGCGGCGCGGGCGAGACGCTGGCGTGCGGCAGCGGCGCCTGCGCTGCGGTCGTCAGCGGAATACGGCGCGGGTTGCTCGATTCCCCGGTCACCGCGCACCTGCGCGGAGGCCGTCTGCGCATCGCCTGGAGAGGCGACGCACATCCGGTGCTGATGACGGGACCGGCCGAGAAGGTTTTTGAAGGCGAGATCGAAATCTGACCATGAAATCCGACGACGTTGCCCAGTACCTGACCCAGCATGCCGACTTCTTCGATCAGCATCCCGAACTGCTCGGCATGCTGACCGTGCCGCATCCGCAGAGTGGTCAGGCGATTTCGCTGATCGAGCGCCAGTCGATGCTGCTGCGCGAACGTATCCGCGCGCTCGAAACCAAGGTGGCGGACATGATTCGCCACGGCGAGGAAAACGACGCGATCGCGGACAAGCTGGTCCAATGGAGCCGGGCGCTGCTGCAGCAGTCCAGTGCGGCGTTGCTGCCGGACACGATGATTGCCGAACTGAAGCGCCTGTTCAGCGTGCCCTACGCCGCGGTACGCGTGTGGGCCGCCGCGCCGGCCTACGCCGGCATCGAGGCCACGCAGCCCGTCAGCGACGATGTGCTGCGCCTGGCGTCGAGCATGCAGTCGCCGTTCTGCGGTTCCAACGTCGGCTTCGAAGTCGCGCACTGGATGGCGTCGGACGAAAAGGTGATCGCCAGCCTCGCCATGATGCCGCTGCGGATCGGCAGCCATCCCGAGGCCTTCGGCATGCTCGTGCTGGGCTCGTCCGACCGCGATCGCTTCCAGATCACGATGGGCACGTCGTTCCTCGCGCGCATTGCCGAGCTGGCCAGTGCGGCGATGTCGCGCCTGCGGGCATGACCGCGGTAACGCAACGCGATGTCGAGTCCCTGCCGCCGGCGGCGGCCGAATTCCTCGACGAGTTGCGGGTGCAGCGCCGGATGTCGCCCCATACGCTGGATGCGTATCGGCGCGACCTCGACGCGTTGCGGGCGGCGTCGGGATCGTTGCCGCTCGAGCGCATCGGGCCGACCGACGTACGCCGATTCATCGCGCGGATGCACGCGAGCGGGCTGTCGGCGGCATCGCTTGCGCGACGGCTGTCGGCGTGGCGCAGCTTTTATCGCTGGCTCGGCCAGAACGGCAGGGTCCCGTCCAACCCGGCCGACGCGGTGCGGGCGCCGAAGCGCGCCAAGCGGCTGCCGAAGGCGCTCGCGCCGGATCAGGCAGTCCAGCTTGCCGCGCATTCGACCGACGGCTCACCGCTGCAACTGCGCGACCGGGCGATGGTCGAGTTGCTCTATTCGAGCGGGCTGCGGCTGTCCGAGCTGATCGGTCTCGACTGGCGTCATTTCAACGCCCAGGGCAATCGTCCGGCATCGGTGAGCTGGATCGACCTGGAATCGCGCCAGGTGACGGTGCTCGGCAAGGGGCGCAAGACGCGTGCGGTACCGATCGGCCGCGCGGCCATCGAAGCGCTGCGCCAGTGGCTGGCGGTGCGTGCGCAGATCCGCGACGTGGATGAGCGTGCGCTGTTCGTCTCCGAGCGCGGCGGGCGCATCGCTCCACGCAGCGTGCAGCGACGCCTCGAGCTGCTGGCACGGCGACTCGGACTGGGCGTGCACGTGCATCCGCACGTGCTGCGTCACTCGATGGCATCGCACGTGCTGCAGTCCAGCGGCGACCTGCGCGCGGTGCAGGAATTGCTCGGTCACGCGAACATCTCCACGACCCAGATCTACACCAGGCTGGACTGGCAGCACCTGGCGAAGGCATACGACACGGCGCATCCGCGCGCAAAGCGCAAATGACGGTTGCCGGCGAAGCGCTCCTGAAACCAGGCAAGGAGCGTTCGCTGCTGCGCCGCCATCCGTGGATCTACGACACGGCGATCGCACGGATCAAGGGACGGCCGGCGGCGGGAGACACCGTCGCGGTGCGCGCCGCCAGCGGCGAATTCCTGGCGTGGGCAGCATTCTCGCCGCAATCGACGATCCGCCTGCGATGCTGGAGCTTCGCCGAGGCCGAGCGGATCGACGGCGCGTGGATGGCGGCGCGCGTGCAGGCGGCGGTGCGGCGTCGTGCCGCATTGTCAGCGGAGTCGAACGCGCTGCGCCTCGTTTTCGGCGAGGCCGACGGGCTGCCCGGCTTCATCGCCGACCGCTATGCCGATCAGCTGGTGGTCCAGTTCCAGGCCGCCGGCGTGGATGCCTGGCGCGACGCGCTGATCGATGCGCTGGTCGAGGCCACACGCTGCGGAAACGTGTTCGAGCGCTCCGACAGCGCGACCCGAACCCGCGAAGGTCTCGCGGCATCGACCGGCCCGGCGCGCGGCATCGAGCCACCGCCGCGGATCGAGATTCACGAGCATGGACTGCGCTACCTGGTCGACGTCCGCCGCGGCCACAAGACCGGCTATTACGTCGACCAGCGGCCGAATCGCCTGCTGGCGCGGCGACTCGCAGAGCGTGCGTCGGCTGCGGACGGACGCCAGGTTCGCGCGCTGAACTGCTTCTGTTACACGGGCGGGTTTTCGATCGCGCTGGCAGCGGGCGGCGCAGCGCATGTGGTCTCGGTCGATTCGTCCGCGGAGGCGCTGCAACTGGCGCGCGACAACGCCGCGGCCAACGGCCAGTCCGTCCATGACTGGCGCGCCGCCGACGTGTTCGAGGCGCTGCGTGCATTGCGCGACGATGGCGAGACCTTCGATCTGGTCGTTCTCGACCCGCCCAAGTTCGCCTCCAGCCATCATCACGTCGAGCGCGCCGCGCGGGCGTACAAGGACATCAACCTGAACGCGCTGCGGCTGCTCGCGCCCGGGGGGTTTCTGCTGACGTTTTCGTGCTCGGGCGCGATCGGCGTCGATCTGATCCAGAAGATCGTGGCCGGGGCGGTGATCGATGCGCGCGTCGACGCGCAGATGCTCGCGCGGCTGGCGGCGGGCGAGGACCACCCGCTGCTGATGACCCACCCCGAGGGGGAATACCTGAAAGGCCTGCTGCTGCAGCGGGTTTGAGCCGGCAGCGCCGGTGGCCCGATTTCATTAGAATGCTGCCCCTTTTCCGGGGTCTAACCCGGCGCCGGAAGCGGCCCGGGAAATCGCGATGACACAATCTTCTCCCGTTCCAGTAACGGTGCTGACCGGCTTTCTCGGAGCCGGCAAGACGACGCTGCTCAACCGCGTGCTCGGCGAGCAGCACGGGCACAAGATCGCGGTGATCGAAAACGAGTTCGGGCCCGAGGGCATCGACAACGAACTGCTGGTCACCGACACCACCGAGCAGATCGTAGAGATGAACAACGGCTGCATCTGCTGCACCGTGCGCGGCGATCTGGTGCGAATCCTCAACGAGTTGAAGTCGAAGCGCGAGCGCAAGGAACTTGACTTCGAGCGCGTGATCATCGAGACCACCGGGATGGCCAACCCGGGACCGGTGACGCAGACCTTCTTCATGGACGAGGACATCGCGTCCTACTACCTGCTCGACGGCGTGATCACCGTCGTCGATGCAAAGCACGGCCACGACACGCTCGACCGGCAACCGGAGGCGCAGAACCAGGTCGGGTTTGCCGACCGCATCCTGTTGTCGAAGACCGACGTGACCGACGCCGACGAGGTCGAATCGCTGCGCGAACGACTGTTGCGGATGAATCCGCGCGCGCCGATCCGGAACGTTCACATGGGGCAGGTGCCGATCCGGGACATCCTCGACATCCGCGGTTTCAACCTGAACGCGATCCTCGAGATCGATCCCGACTTCCTCGCGGCGGAACATCCGGACGCGGCGCGCACGCGCGCGGACGGCGCGCACGAGCATGGCCATCAGCACGATCACCATCATGACCACGATCATGACCACGATCATGACGAACATGGTCATCATCATCATCATCACGACGACGCGATAAAGGCCTTCGTCTTTCAGGCGAACCGACCGTTCGATCCGGCGAAGCTCGAGGATTATCTGGGCGCGCTGACTCAGGTTTACGGTCAGGACATGCTTCGGTATAAAGGCGTGCTTTTCATGGACGGCACCAATCGGCGCACGATTTTCCAGGGCGTGCACATGCTGATGGGAGCCGACGTGGGGCGGCCGTGGGGCAAGGACGAGAAACCGTCGTCGAAGATCGTCTTCATCGGGCGCAATCTGCCCAAGGAAGCGATTCTCAAGGGGCTCGAGGCGTGTCTTAAGCGCTGAAGGCCCGCGATCCAGCGCAGCGAACAGAGGAACAAATCATGGCAGCGAAGGCGAAGGCGGCAGCGAAAAAGGCCGCGAAAGCGCCGGCCAAGAAGGCGGCCAAGACCGCGAAGCCCGCCAAGGCACCGGTGAAGAAGGTTGCCAAGGTGGTGGCCAAGCCGGCGAAAAAGGGGACGCCGGCGAAGAAACCCGAACCGACGAAGGCGCCGGTGCGGGTTTCCCCCGGCAGGCCGCCGAAAATCGTGCGTCCGCCCACTGTGCCGGTGCCGGCCGCGACTGTCATTCCGGCGGTGCGGGTTGCCACGCCAGCGGCGCAGCCGCCCGCGAGCGCGCGCGATCTGGCGGCGGCGCACGAGTATCTGTTATCCCGTTCCGCCAGCAGAAGCGAAGAACCCGTGATCGTGAATGGCCGCAGGCTGCCGACCGAAGAGCAACTCCTCAAGATGTCGGACGCCGATTACATGAATCAGGACCAGCTTGCCTTCTTCAAGTACCGCCTGCAGCAGATGGAGAAGGAACTGCTGGCGAACGCAGGCGAAACGACGGAACATCTGCGCGAGACGGTGATCGTTCCCGATCCCGCCGACCGCGCGACGATCGAGGAAGAGCATGCACTTGAACTGCGGACGCGAGACCGCGAGCGCAAGCTGCTGAAGAAGGTGCAGGCATCTCTGGCCGCGGTCGAGGCGGGCGACTACGGTTTCTGCGAAGAGACGGGTGATCCGATCGGCATTCCGCGCCTGCTCGCGCGCCCGACGGCAACGCTGTCGCTCGAAGCGCAGCAGCGGCGCGAGATGAAGCAGAAACTGTTCGGGGACTGATTCCTTCGCCACGCCGGTCGGTCTCCACGGCAACGCCGCCGCGAGAGGCGCAGTTCACCGGACCGCACCAGATCAGAGTCAGGGTCGTTGATCGGGAGCGTCGGTGCGCCTCGGGCGTGTCGGACCCGTCCGTGATCGGGCCGCCGGACCAATGCGTACGCCGATCGACCCTAACGCCTAGACGGTAGTCGTTCGGTCCGGGCATCGGGCCGGATGATGAAGCGGAAAAGCGAAAGTTGTTATAGTGATCCGCAGCATCCAGGGCCCGAAGCGGTGAATCGATCGGTGACTGGCGTCCGGCCGGTCAACTCGATCGATTGTCGAGACCTCGACCCGATATGCTGATCGGGTTGCAGCCCGAACGTGACGACAGCGGCTGCCTGATTCGTCGTTTGGGTGACAGTCCCAGGATTCTGCAGAGCACACGTGGTTTTCTCGTTCTTCAAGAAGGACACCAAGGACCCGAAGCAGCGGCCGTCCCGGCAGGGTGCCGGCTCACGGGTCGAGTCAGCCGCGCGGCCGGCTCCGCGCGGGGGGGCGACCACTGCGACGGCCGTCCGTGCGACCCCGTTGGACGGAGTCCCGCCGGAACGCGAGATCGCCCGGTCGCGTGCCATCGAAACCGCGGCCAAGATCGACGCGATCGAAAACGAGATGGCACGCGATTTCCTGCGCCCGACGGGTCGCAATACGGCGGGCCCGGTGACTGCCGCGCCGCCGCCAATGACAGGTAATCCCGCGGTGGTCGCGCCGGAGCCGGCGGTGCAGAAGCCGGCCCAGGCGAATGCGCCAGAAGACCGGGCGGGGAGGGACGACTTCGACCTCAACACCGATGTGCTTGCGGGCAGCATCGATGCCATCGAGATCAACACCTCTGGCGCGGGTTCGATCATCGACGAAACGGCCATCCTGTTCTCCAACGGGCAAATCGATGCTGCCGACGCGGTATTGCGTGCGGGAATTCGCGCCGACGATCTCGGGCACGCGACACAGAACGCCTGGCTGATGCTGTTCGAGCTGCTCAATCAGCGTGGAGACAAGAAGGGTTTCGAGCAGTTGACGATGGAGTACGCGTTGCGGTTCGAGGATTCGCCGCCTGCCTGGATCGACTATGTCGATGTGCCCGCGCGCGAGCCCGCGCGCGCTCCGGTTGCCGTCGCGGCGCCGTTGGTCCAGGGCGCGGAGCCGGTCGTCCGGCTGCCGGAAAAGGTCGACGCGGGTGTGGTCCGGAGCCTCGAGGAACTGAAGAACCTCGCGACCGCACACGCGGCACTCACGCTGGACTTCTCCGGCGTGGCCTCGATCGATCTGGTGGGCGCCGAACTGCTGCTGCGGGTCGTCAACGCCTTCAAACGCGCCCGTCATGAACTGACGCTCGCTGGCGCCGAGCAGTTTCTCGGTCCGCTGCGCGCGGCCACGGAACCGGGGCGCCGCGACGCGTCCGATGCCTTGTGGATGCTCCTGCTGGAGATCCTGCGCGTTCTCGACCGCCAGGAGGAGTTCGACGAAACCGCGATTCAGTACTGCATCACATTCGAGGTCTCTCCGCCGTCCTGGGAGCGGGCACCCCCGAACCTCAAGCCCGGTCCGGCGATCGCCTGCGTGCCGGTACCCTTGGTCGAGGAGCCAGCGGCAGGCGTGCTCGAGTGGCGCGGTGTGATCGACGGTGAGGGCGAACCGCACTTCGGGCGCATTCTCGCGACTGCGCCAACCAGCCCGCAACTCGTCATCGACTGCAATCAGCTGCGGCGCATGGCCTTTTCGGCGGCGTCGGCGATGCTGACCCTGGCGCGGCGCGTCCAGAAGATCGGCGCGACGATCGAGTTGCGCAACGTGAATCCGATGGTGGCCGCGCTACTTCACCTGCTCGGCGTGACCGGCCTGGTCGACGTGCAGCCCCGTCAGGGATGACACCCGGATCCGCGCGGCCTTGAAAGGCGGGCGGCGCGGCCCCAAGTGCAAACAATGGAACCGTTCCACGGCACCACGATCGTGTCGGCCCGTCGCGGCACGATCGTGTCGATGGGCGGCGATGGTCAGGTTACCCTCGGCAACATCGTCGTCAAGCAAAGTGCGCGCAAGGTGCGCCGCCTGTATCACGAGCGCATCCTGGCCGGATTCGCCGGCGCGACCGCCGATGCATTCACGCTGTTCGAGCGCTTTGAGGCCAAGCTCGAGAAGCATCAGGGCCATCTGTTGCGCTCCGCCGTCGAACTGGCCAAGGACTGGCGTACCGACCGGATCCTGCGTCGGCTCGAGGCGATGCTGGCGGTCGCCGACCGCGAGACCTCGCTGATGATCAGCGGCAACGGCGACGTGCTCGAGCCGGAATTCGGCCTGATCGCGATCGGATCCGGCGGCCCGTACGCGCAAGCGGCGGCACGTGCTCTGCTCGACAACACCGACCTGGCGCCAGCCGAAATCGTCAAGAAAGCGCTCACCATCGCCGGCGACCTGTGCATCTACACCAACCAGTCGCACACCATCGAGTCGCTGGACTGAGGGGCGTGATCAGTTATCGGCGATCCGTGATCCGTTGGATCGCAGGGCGCGGAAGAACGGGTCACGGGCAACGGATCACGGATCACGAAAGATGATGACCCCGAAAGAAATCGTCCACGAGCTGAACAAGCACATCGTCGGGCAGGACAACGCGAAGCGCGCGGTGGCAATCGCGCTGCGCAACCGCTGGCGGCGGCAGCATGTGGAGGAGCCGCTGCGTTCGGAAATCACGCCGAAGAACATCCTGATGATCGGCCCGACCGGGGTGGGAAAGACGGAGATCGCGCGCCGGCTCGCCCGGCTCGCGGACGCGCCGTTCATCAAGGTCGAGGCGACCAAGTTCACCGAGGTCGGCTACGTCGGACGCGACGTCGACTCGATCGTGCGCGACCTGGTCGATATCGCGATCAAGCAGGCGCGCGAAACGGAAATGAGGAAGGTGCGCGCCAAGGCGCAGGATGCGGCCGAAGACCGCGTGCTCGATGCGCTGGTTCCGCCCGCGCGCGATTTCGGTTTTTCCGACGCTCGCCGCGAGGATCAGAGCGAAACGCGCCAGAAATTCCGCAAGAAGCTGCGCGAGGGCGAACTGGACGAGAAGGAAATCGAGATCGAGCTGGCGGCGCCGAGCGCGCAGATGGAGGTCATGGCACCGCCCGGCATGGAGGAACTGACGCAGCAGATCCAGGCGATGTTCCAGAATCTCGGGCGCGAGCGGCGCAAGGCGCGCAAACTGAAGATCGCCGAGGCGATGAAGCTCCTGATCGACGAGGAGGCCGCGCGGCTGGTCAACGACGAGGATCTGAAGACGCGCGCGCTCGCGAACGTCGAGCAGAACGGCATCGTCTTCATCGACGAGATCGACAAGATCGCGGCGCGCTCGGAAATCCAGGGCGCCGACGTTTCGCGGCAGGGAGTGCAGCGCGATCTGCTGCCGCTGGTCGAGGGCACCACGATCAACACCAAGTTCGGCATGGTGAAGACCGACCACATCCTGTTCGTCGCGTCGGGCGCATTCCACTATGCCAAGCCGAGCGACCTGATTCCAGAATTGCAGGGGCGCTTTCCGATCCGCGTCGAGCTGGACTCCCTGACCGCGGCCGACTTCGAGCGCATCCTGACCGAGACCGACGCCTGCCTGACGCAGCAGTATCGTGCTCTGCTGGCGACCGAGGACGTCGAACTCGAATTCACGCCGGACGGCGTCACACGTCTGGCGCAGATTGCCTATTCGGTCAACGAAACGACCGAGAACATCGGTGCACGCCGCCTGTACACCGTGATGGAGAGACTGCTGGAGGAGATCTCGTTCGATGCCGGCAGCCGCCGCGGGGAAAAGCTGCGCGTCGACGCCGCCTACGTCGAGGCGCGCTTGGCCGGACTGGCCGGCAACGAGGATCTGGCGCGTTATGTTCTGTGAACTTGGAGAGAGGCGATGATTCGCAAGGGGTGGTTGTTTCTGGTCGCGGCATGGTTCGCGTCACCGGCGTTCGCGCAGGTGGACGTGACTGGTGCCTGGGCACGTGCAACGGTCCCGGGCCAGATGGGGTCCGGCGCGTTCATGACCCTGACGTCGAAGGAAGGCGCGCGGGTGATCGGCGCCGCCAGTCCGGTGGCCGGGGTGGTCGAAATCCATGAAATGAAGATGGAAGGCGGCGTGATGAAGATGCGCGCGATCGACGCGCTCGATCTGCCGGCCGGCAAGCCGGTCGAGCTGAAGCCCGGTGGCTACCACGTGATGCTGCTCGACCTGAACCGGACGCTGAAGCCCGGTGAACGGATTCCGCTGTCGCTGCGCGTCGAAACGCGCGATCACAAGCTGGTGACGGTGCCGGTCGAGGTCGAGGTCGGCACACATGCACCGTCGCCCGCTACCGACCGCAAGCATTGATGAAGCAGGGCCGCGCGGCACGGCAGACGAAAGTGCAAGGCGCGCGCATTCCGGCCCCGCGCAACCCGGTCGTGCTGGCGGCACGCAAACGCGCGGCCGGGCCGCACGGCCCGAGCGGGAAGGCGCTGCGTCAGCAGGAAAAGAGGAAGCTGAAGAAGCTGCTCGATCAAGCCTAGCCGAGCGTGCTGACCTGATAGTCGCCCGCCTTGGCCAGCGCGGCGCGCACGGCTTCGATCGAGATCGCATCCGACGCATCGAGTGTCGCGCGCGGCGGATCGAGCGTCACCGTCACTTCGTCCGCCAGCGGCTGCAATGCCTTGGTCACGCGGTTCACGCAGCCGTTGCAGTGCATTCCGGTGATCTGAAAGCTCTGTTGCATAGGTCGATTCCGAGGGTCTGTACACCCGTCATTTTGCTCCGTTCCGGCGGCTGGTGCGCGACCTCGGCGAAGGGCGACGCAGGCCGCTGATACACTGCGCCGCGCCCCGCAACACGGAACTTCCGCGATGGATCGCGTTCACGTCCCGCCGCAACTGAAGGCCGACATCCTGTCCGAGGCGCTGCCGTACATCCGCCGCTTCCACGGCAAGACGATCGTCGTCAAGTACGGCGGCAACGCGATGGTCGACCAGAACCTGAAGGAGGCGTTCGCGCACGACGTCGTGCTGCTGAAGCTGGTCGGCATGAACCCGGTCGTCGTGCACGGCGGCGGCCCGCAGATCGACGAGGCGCTCGAGCGCGTCGGCAAGAAATCGACCTTCATCCAGGGCATGCGCGTCACCGACACCGAGACGATGGAGATCGTCGAGTGGGTGCTGGCGGGTCAGGTGCAGGGCGAACTGGTAATGCTGATCAACGGCTTCGGCGGGCAGGCGGTCGGACTGACCGGCAAGGACGGTGGCCTGATCCGCGCGCGCAAGCTGCGCATGCCGGACAAGGACGACCCCAGCAAGTCGCATGACATCGGCCATGTCGGCGAGGTCGAGGCAATCAATCCGGCGGTGGTCAAGGCGTTGCAGGACGACGCGTTCATTCCCGTGATCTCGCCGATCGGGTTCGGCGAGGACGGCACGACCTACAACATCAACGCGGACGTGGTTGCCGGCAAGATCGCCGAGATTCTCAAGGCCGAGAAACTGGTGATGCTGACCAACACTCCGGGCGTGCTCGACCGGAACGGCAAGCTGCTGACCGGCCTGACGGCGCGCGAGATCGACGAACTGTTCGCGGATGGCACGATCTCCGGCGGCATGCTGCCCAAGATCTCGTCCGCGCTTGACGCAGCACGCAGCGGGGTGAATTCGGTGCACATCATCGATGGCCGCGTCGACCACTGTCTGCTGCTCGAGATCCTGACCGACGAGGGCGTCGGCACGATGATCCGCTCCCATTGAGGCGGATTGCGGTTCGGTTCGGCGCGGTCGCGCGGTGAAGCGGCACCCCGTCTGGTTCTTTGATCTCGACGGCACCCTGCACGATGCGTCGCACGCGATCTTCGGCGCGATCGACACGCGGATGACTGACTACGTGGTCAAGCACGTGGGCGTCGACCGCGAACAGGCCAACCAGCTGCGGCTGACCTACTGGCGCCGTTATGGAGCCACCCTGCTCGGGCTGCTGCGGCATCACGCGATCGATCCTCACCATTTCCTGCGTGAAACGCATGACTTCGATGTGGCCTCCCTGCTGCGCGCCGAGCGCGGGCTGGCACGTTTCTTCGGGCGCCTGCCCGGGCGCAAGGTGCTGCTGACCAACGCACCGCTCGCCTACGCGGAGTCGGTGCTCGCGGGCATCGGGCTGCAGCGCCAGTTCGGTGCGCGCTATTCGATCGAATCGATGCGGGTGCACGGCACGTTCCGGCCCAAGCCGTCGCGCGCGATGCTGCGCCACATGCTGGCTCGCGAACGCGTACCGCGCGGAGCCGCGATCCTGGTCGAGGACAGCGCGGTGAACCTGCGGGCGGCGCGCGCCGCCGGTTTCCGGACCGTGCTGGTTCAGCGCGGCGGTCGGCGCGGCCGCGCCTCGTACATCGGATTGCGCGTGCCCACCGTGCGCGACCTGCCGCGCGCACGGGCGCGACTGCGCGATTGACGCTTCAGGCGCGCGGTAAGCTTCGATCCGGCGCACAACCGCAATTCGGAGTTACCCATGTCCGCCCGCCGCCCGGGCCCGATCCGCCGCTTTTTCGGATTTCTCTGGAGAGCTGTCGATTTCTCGCGGCGGGTCGTCCTGAACCTGCTTTTCCTGGCGATCGTCATCTTTATCGCCGCCGCCTGGTTCGTGGAGGGCCGGCCGACACTGAACGACAACACGGTTCTCGTGCTCGACATCAAGGGACCGATCGTCGAGCAGTACACCGGCGCCGCCGGCGAGGCAGCTCTGGCCCAGATGCTGCTGGAGCGCGAGCGCGAGACGCAGCTGCGCGACATTCTTGCCGCGCTCGACGCTGCTGCCAAGGATTCGCGCATCACGCGCGTGCTGCTGCTGCTCGACGATTTCGAAGGCGCTGGAATGCCGACGCTGCGCGAGGTCGTTGCCGCGCTGAAGCGCGTGAAGGCGGCCGGCAAGCAGGTGGTCGCCTGGGGTTCCTCTTTCGACCAGCGCCAGTACTACATTGCGGCGCACGCGGACGAGGTCTACCTGCATCCGTTCGGCACGATCCTGCTGCGAGGGTTCGGCGGCTACCGCAACTACTACCACGAAGCGCTCGACCGGCTCGGCATCACGGTCAACGTGTTCAAGGTCGGCAAATACAAGAGCTTCGCCGAGCCGTTCGTCCAGAACGGACCGTCGCCGGAGGCGCAGGAGGACGAGCAGCATCTGCTTGACGACCTGTGGCAGCAGTACACGACTGCGGTCGAGGCGGCGCGCAGGTTGCCGGAGGGCAGCATCGGGCGCCTGATCGACGAACTGCCGCAGCGCTTCGCTGCGGTCAACGGCGATGCCGCGCAACTCGCGCTCAAGGAGAAGCTGGTCGACGGCCTGAAGACGCGCGACGAACTGCGGGCGATGCTGGTCGAGCGCGGTGCCGTCGATGCCGAGCACAAGACGTTTCGGCAGATCGGGCTTGCCAGCTATGTCGCGCTGCAGCCCCAGCCCGCGCGCGGCGATGTCGTCGGGGTGGTGGTGGCGGCCGGCGACATCATCGATGGCGACGCGCCACAGGGGATGATCGGCGGCCGCTCGACCGCTGAACTGGTGCGACGCGCGCGGGAGGACGAACGCGTGAAGGCGGTCGTGCTGCGGGTCGATTCGCCCGGCGGCAGCGCGTTCGGCGCGGAACTGATCCGCCGCGAACTCGAACTCACGCGGCAGGCGGGCAAGCCGGTGGTGGTCTCGTTCGGCGATGTCGCCGCATCGGGCGGGTACTGGATATCGATGGCGGCCGACGAAGTGATCACCGATCCGGCCACGGTGACGGGATCGATCGGCGTCTTCGCGCTGCTGCCGTCGGTCGACAAGGCGATGGACAAGCTCTCCCTGCATACGGCAGGCGTGACCACGACCTGGCTCGGCGGTGCCGGCGATCCGCGCCGGCCCCTCGATCCTCGTGTCGGCGAGTTGATCCAGACCGGTGTCGCTCACAGCTACGACCAGTTCATCCGGCTCGCGGCGGCGGCGCGCGGGACGACGCCGGACAGGATCAACGAGGTCGCGCAGGGGCGCGTGTGGACCGGGCGCCAGGCCAAGGATCAGCAACTGGTCGACCGGCTTGGCAGCTACACGGACGCGCTGAAGGACGCCGCGGCCCGCGCCAAGCTGGGTGAGGACTTTCACGTTGCCTACATCGAGCGCGAGCCGCGCGGGGTCGATCGGCTGCTCGCGTTCCTGTTCGGCGAGTCGGCTCGCGCTTTGCAGGCGCGGCTGGGATGGAATCCGGTCGATCTTCTTGGGTCGATCGCGCACAAGCAGGCGGCGCGCGACCTGGGATGGCTGCAGCGGGCCGCATCGGACCCGTTCCACGCGGTGGCGCACTGCCTCTGCGAGCCACTTTGAGCAAACTTGACCGGCTGTTCGGTTTAGGCCGGGCGGTTTAGCAAATCCGTGTATCGGCCGGCTTCCCGATGGAAGTAATTCCCCACGTCTGATTTCTTTACGGTAGATTTTGGCTACTCACTCGAGGTGCCAATGGACGCCGCAAGTCTGTCGGTCGAATCACCCAGCAAACGCAAGCCCGGCGCGCGCAGGCTGCAGATCCTGCAGACGCTGGCGACGATGCTCGAAGACCCGAAGGGTGAAAAGGTCACGACCGCGGCGTTGGCGGCCAAGCTCGACGTGTCGGAAGCGGCGCTTTATCGCCACTTCGCCAGCAAGGCGCAGATGTTCGAGGGGCTGATCGAGTTCATCGAATCGACGATCTTCGGCCTGATCAACGAAATCTCCGCCAAGGAAACGTCGGGACTGAAACAGGTACGCCGCATCGTCGTGATGCTGCTCGAGTTCGCGCAGACCAACCGTGGCATGACTCGCGTGTTGATCGGTGATGCGCTGGTCAACGAGCACGAAAGGCTGCAGGAACGGATGAACCAGCTCCTCGACCGTATCGAAGCGTCGATCCGGCAGAGCTACCGCGTCGCGGTCACGCAGAACGAACTGCCGCCGGAGTTCGATCCGGCCCCGCGAGCCAGCCTGATCGTCGCCTACGTGGTCGGTCGCTGGCTGCGCTTTGCCAAGAGCGGCTTCAAGCGGCTGCCGGCCGACGGCCTCGACGCGCAGCTGCCGTCCCTGCTTACGTAGACAGCACCGTCGTCGGGCGCGCGCCGCATACCGGACAACCGGGATCGCGCGGCACGCGCAGCGTGCGGAAGCTCATCGTCAGCGCATCGAGAAGCAGCAGGCGCCCCGCGAGGCTCTCGCCCACGCCGGCCGCGAGTTTCAACGCTTCGGCCGCCTGCAGGGTGCCGACGATTCCGGTCAGCGGCGCGAAGACACCCATCACGGCGCAAAGTTCGTCCTCGCCATCGCCCTCGGGAAAGAGGCACGCGTAGCAAGGACTTTCGTTCCGGGTCAGGTCGAACACCGCCAGCTGTCCGTCGAACCGCACCGCCGCGCCCGATACCAGCGGGCGACGATGCCGTGCGCACGCCCGGTTGACTGCGTGCCGCGTCGCAAAGTTGTCGGAGCAGTCCAGCACGACAGTCGCTGCTCGTACGAGTTCGTCCAGGTCCCCCGCGCCCGCGCGCATGGTCCTGGCAATCACGTCGACGTCCGGGTTGATCGCCGCGAGCGTGGTCCGCCCCGATTCCGCCTTCGGCTGGCCAATCCGATCCGTCGTGTGCAGGATCTGCCGCTGCAGGTTGGTGAGATCGACTTTGTCGCCATCGACCAGCGTGATGCCGCCGACGCCAGCCGATGCCAGGTAATACGCGGCCGGGGATCCGAGGCCGCCGGCGCCGATCACCAGCATGTGCGCGTCGCGCAGGCGCTGCTGGCCTTCCACGCCGAATTCATTCAGCAGGATGTGACGCGAGTAGCGCAGAAGTTCCTGGTCGTTCA
>JBAIYN010000515.1:0-3758 GCA_037915775.1 Burkholderiales bacterium
AGCGCAAGCAGGCGCTTCTGTCGTTCGACGTCGCCCGTCTTGCCGAGCAGCCCGGAGGCGAATGCCTCGTCGAGGATCTTCTTGGCTTCCACGGCCTGGCCGTCCTGCAATGCCAACTGGGCCATCTCCATCACGTCTTCGGGCTTGTTGAGGTTTCCGGTCGCGTGCCTCAGGCGCATCACATCCAGTGCATGGCGGTCGGCAAAGCCGCTCCTGCTCGTCAGCCGATTCAGGTAGAGCGCGAAGTAGTCCTTTTTGGGGTAATAGGTGACGAGCTTTTCGATCGTCGCCGTCTCGCCCTGCGTATTGCCGGTGCGCTTCAGCGCGTCGGCGAGCCGCAGCAGATCGGCCTCTTCCGGGCGCCGGCCCGCCGCTTCCGCGGCATTCACCGCGGCCTGCGATTCGCGCGCGATGGCGCTGTAATCGCCGGTCTGCGCGCTGACGTAGCTCAGCAACTGGCTCAACTGCGGGTTCGAAGCGCCGGCCTGCTGCGCCTTGCCGATCCATTCGCGCGTCTTGTTCCAGTCCTTCATCTGCGAATAGGCGAACGCGATCTGCTCGGAGATCTGTGCCTGCTCGCTGGCGCTCAGGCGGCCAGATGCCACGGCGGCCTCGAACGAGCGCACCGCCGTTGCAGGGTCCCCTGAGCGGAACGCGGCGGAACCGCGAATCCGATCGATCATCAGTTGCTCGGCGGGCGTCTTGTTCGCGACCCCGTCCGCTTCATGCACCTTGGCGAGCGCTTCCTTGGCGCGTCCCGCCTTCAGCAGTTCAGCGGCCTGCTGCAGCGGCTTGCCGATCTCGGGACGAAGGGCCTGCGCATGGGCAACAATGAGGCCCGCAGCCAGGGCGAAGGCGACCAATATGCGGCCGCCGCGAAGTGCAAAGCTCCCGGACTTCATTTCACGAACTGCTCGTTGCCGATCAGGCCGAGCTTGGTCACGCCCAGCCGCTGCGCGGCAGCCATCACCGCGGCCACGTCCTTGTACTCGGCCAGCTTGTTGGGTCGCAGGTGAACTTCCGGCTGCGGAACCGCGGCGGCCGCCTGCATCAGGCGCTCCTCGAGCGCCGGCTTGTTGGGCACCATGTCGCCATTCCAGAAGATCGTGCCGTCGAAGTCGACGTCGATGGTGATCACGACCGGTTGCTCCAGCGGCGGCGGCGGATTGCCGATCGGCATGTTCAGGTTGACTGCATGCAGCTGGATCGGAATCGTGATGATCAGCATCACCAGCAGCACGAGCATCACGTCGATCAACGGCGTCGTGTTGATGTCGATCATCACGTCCGGCTCGCCCGAGCCGTTGCCCGAGCCGACATTCATTGCCATTTCCTACTCCTCGAAAAGGCCCGTCAACCGCCGCGCGCCGGCGGCTCCGTCACGAAGCCGAGCTTCTGGATTCCGGCCCGCTGCGCCGCGAACACCACGCGTCCGACGAACTCGTAGCGACCGGCCAGGTCGCCGCGGATCTGCACTTCCGGCTGCGGCTGCAGGACCGCGATCTTCTTCAACCGGCTCACCAGTTCGTCGTTGTCGCGCACCTGCTGCATGCCCCAGTACACGTCGCCGTCCTTGGTGACGGCGATCTCGACGTTTTCCGGCTTGGTCTGCCGCGGAACGTTCGTCTCCTTGGGCAGCTGCAGGGGAATCTGCTGGGTGACAACGGGAATCGTGATCAGGAAGATGATCAGCAGCACCAGCATCACGTCGACCAGGGGCGTCGTGTTGATGGCGGAGATCGCTTCGCCTTCGTCTTCGCCGGATGCAACGTTCATCGCCATGGCGGACTCCTGCTTGGGTCAGCGGCCGGTAGGTGCTTCGGCGCGGCGGCCAAGAAGTACGGCATGCAGGTCGGCCCCGAAGGCGCGCACGACTTCCATCGCGCTCTTGTTGCGCCGGACCAGCCAGTTGTAGCCCAGCACCGCGGGCACCGCGACGGCCAGACCGAACGCCGTCATGATCAGCGCCTCGCCCACCGGGCCGGCTACCTTGTCGATCGACGCCTGCCCGGCGATGCCAATCGCGGTCAGCGCGTGATAGATGCCCCACACCGTACCGAACAGCCCCACGAAGGGCGCGGTCGAACCGACCGTGGCGAGGAATGCCAGTCCGTCCTGCAGACGGTTCTGCACCGTGTCAACTGACCGCTGTACCGACATCGCGACCCAGGTGTTCAGGTCGATGTTCTCGGTCAGCGTCCCTTCATGGTGTTGTGATGCATCCAGGCCGCTTTCGGCGATGTAGCGGTATGCGCTGCCGTCCTTGAGCTTCTTCACGCCCTCCTGCAGGGAGGCCGCCTTCCAGAAGCTCGACTGGGCCGTACGACCCTCGCGCATCAGTTTGAACTGCTCCCACAGCTTGACGAAGATGATGTACCAGCTGCCCATCGACATGATCACGAGGATGACGAGCGTGCCGCGCGAGACGAAGTCGCCTTGCTTCCAGAGGGCTTCCAGCCCATATGGATTTTCGATCGTTTCCTTGGTGACAACCGGTGCGAGCGGTGCCGTCGGTGCTGCGGCAGTGGGGGCCGGTGTTGCCTCCGCCGGCGGGGCCGACTTCGCCGCGTCCTGCGCTAAGGCAGGCAGCGGCGCGGTCACGGCGAGCGCCGCCAACAGCGCGAGCCCGGCGGCGGTGCGTCGAATGAGAGCAATCATTTCTAGGTCTCCTTATGGGCAAGATTTGAAACTTCGACGCGTTCTTCGCGTCGGCGGCCTAGCCTTGTGGGCTGCCTTGGGTTAAGGGATTAGGGTTGCCTACAGCTATTTGATCTTGAACGAGATGGGCGCCTGAACGCGGACGTCACGGCCCTGTCCAGAGCAGTGCAGACGAGACACCGCCTGCAGGGAAACACGGTTGAAGACGCGATTGCTCGACGAGCGAATCACCGGATCGCGGATCTGCCCGTCGGGGGCAACAGTGAACTCGATTACGACATCGCCTTCGATGCTGTCCAGAAGCGCTTCGCGCGGGTAAACGATCGATCCCATGATCTCGCGGTAGTTGGGGCAGGCAACTGCTGCGCTCTGGATCGCTGGCTTGGGAGGCGCGGGCGGCGCCTCGACCGGCTTCTGGATCACGGGCGCCTGTGGCGCCGGCGGCGCTTCCCGGGTCACTGCGGTGATCGTCGGCGCCGGGGTCGGCGGCGGCGCGATGTTGATCTCGGGAGGCGGGATGAACGGAGGCGGCGGAGCCACGACCTTCGGCGGCGGCGGAAGCACTTCGGGCGGAGGCGGCTTCTTGATCACCTCCTCGATGACTTTCACTTCGATCGGGCCCTTGACAACTTCGACCACCCTGCGCGCGAGTCCGGTAAGAAGCGCATAGATGATGATCACGTGCAGCAGAATGACGCCGCCGATGCCAATCAGATGCCGGGCCGGATTGCGCTGCTGACGCGCAAAATCCATGGCTAGTCCTCGCTGATAACTCGTTTTTGCAAAGGGCGGGATTCTAGTGGTTTGTCCCGGTTTTTTCCGCCCTTTTTGGTATGCCGGCTTCTTGTCGCAGCGCGACAGACACCGATGCAACCAGGCAATCGCCGTTGCGATTTCCCTACGGGATTTCGGTCAATGCTGCTGGATGGCCATTTGCCCGGGGATGATCTCAGAAAACGGATCGCTAGAAACAACGGTTTGCGGCCGGCGCGTGTGCCGAGCGCAGACTCAAAAGGGGGAAGTTACGCCTTGTCGCGCGCGCGCTTGATGATGTCGTCCCAGATCGTCTGGTGCGACGGATGTACTGCCGTTTCGAAGTA
>JBAIYN010000095.1:0-1651 GCA_037915775.1 Burkholderiales bacterium
TGCGGAATGCCCAGGCGGCGGTTGCGTCGAGGTCTCCCATCACCTGCGCCACCGGCGTCTTGCTGATGAAGTCGCGCACGATTTCGGTGATGTTTTCGGCCTTGCTGACGTCTCCTTCGCGGATGAACAGTTCCGGCGCGACCGCCATGTAGCCAAGCTTCGCCAGCCGGCGGCAGACGTCCTGGATGTACTCGTGCACGCCCCAGGCCTCGTGCACCACGAGGATCGTCGCCAGCCCCGTCTTGCCGGCGGGCATCGCGCGATACGCGGGAATTTCGCCGTCCTTGACCGGAATCTTCACCGGGCCCGCGGTCAGTCCCTCGGTGTCGGTCTTGATCGCCGTCTGCGCCTGAACCGGTGAAACCGCGGCCGCGAATCCGGTCGACAGCGTCGCCGCCACGAAACCGCGCCGAGTCAGCACGAGCGCAGGCTGGTGACAGTCCAGATGCTCGTGCACTGCATCGAGCAGGTCGGTTCGATCGTCGGCCATGGGGTCTTTTCAGCGCGGTCTTTGCGGTCGGCGCGCGAGTATAGACACGCGTAAACATCGACCGCCGCCGGTACAATCCGCGCATCCCGCATTCAGGCGCCGCGCCCTCACAAGGGGCGTCGGCGTTCGTGTTGCCAGTGGCCATCTGCACCTACGACGACGATCGCGCCTCGCTCCGCCGCAAGGACAGCGGCGACATCCGCGAGTTTCCTGCACCCCGATCGGCCGCGCTTCGCACCCCTGTGCCACGCCTCGAAGCAGGTGATCGAACAGGGTCTCTGCAGCGGCGACACCACGGCGCCGTGACTGCGGGTCGAATGAAAGGAAATCGAGATGCCGTTTGACATCGAATCGCTGTCGCAGCGTTTCCGCCGCCTCGCGCCGGCGGTCGATCACTGCTCGCTGCGCGTGGTCGAGGAAACGTCGGAGATCACTTCGGTGCGCCAGGACGTGCCGGAGCCGACGATGAAGTCGATCGACCATGGCGCGATGGTCACGCTGATCGACGGCGACGGCATCGGCTATGCCGCCACCAGCGACCTCACCGACGCCGGCCTGCGCGCCGCGATCGAGCGCGCGGCCGATTGGGCGCGCCTGTCGAAGGGGCGCAGCGTGTTTGCAGGCGCGGCGCCGCGGATGCCTTCGCCGCGCGGCCGGTATGCATCGCCGACCGTCCGACCGCCCACGTGGAGCAAGGCCGACCGCATCGACCTGCTGATGCGCGAATCGCGCGCGTGCCGGATCGACGACCGCATCGTCGACTGGGATGCCAGCCTGTGGACGATCCGCACCCGCACGCTGACGCTGACCGCCGACGGCGGCGAGTCACTGCAGGAGATCGACATGACAATCCCGAGCCTGCAGGTGGTCGCGCACGAAGGCCATGTGACGCAGACGCGCTCGTGGGGCGGGCGCGGCAACGGCTTCTGCCAGCAGGGCGGGCTCGAGATCATCGAGCGCTCCGACTTCGTCGGCTGCGGCCGCATCACCGCCGAGGAAGCGCTGCAACTGCTCGCCGCGCCCAACTGCCCGAGCGGGAAGTTCGACCTGCTGCTGATGCCGGACCAGATGATGCTGCAGATCCACGAGTCGATCGGCCACCCGATCGAGCTGGATCGCATCCTCGGCGACGAACGCAACTACGCGGGGACGAGCTTCGTC
>JBAIYN010000474.1:0-1620 GCA_037915775.1 Burkholderiales bacterium
TTTCCGAGCGAACAGCACCGCATTGCGAGCCGCGTAGAAATCACGGAAGGGCTTTCCGCCATGCTTTTTTGCGACGTAAGAATCCTTGTGCCAGACGACCGCGGCGGGTGTGTAAACAGCTGTGAACCCCGCCTGCCGCGCGCGATAGCAGAAATCCAAGTCCTCGAACAGGTAGAAGAATGATTCGTCGAACAGCCCGATGCGACGCACGACAGCTGCTTTGATCAGCAAGGCGCAGCCGGTCGCGAATGAGATCTCTTTCGGCCGGTTGTAGCTGCCGTTGTCAGACCGGTGTACTCCGAGAGACTTGGGAAAGCTCCAGCCGCGATGATAGATCCCTCCCGCGCACCAGATGCGATCGGAGGGTTCGTAAAATAAGATCTTGGGGCTGACCAGCCCGATGCAGGGTTCCTGTTCGGCAGCTCGAACCATCTCGCCGACGAAGCCGGGAGCGACGACCGTATCGTTGTTGAGCGCCAGCAGGTAGTCGCTGCCGCGCTGCAAGGCGTCACAGAGCCCCACATTGAGTCCGCCGGCGAAGCCCAGGTTGGTGGCGTTGCGGATCAACCGGACCTCGGGAAATTCGCAGGCGATCTGGTCGGGTGAGGAGTCGCTCGAGCCGTTATCCACGACGATCACCTCGGCAGCGGGATAGTCGCTCTTCCGCAGGGACTCCAAGCAGGCGCGCGTCACCTCGACGCTGTTCCAGTTGAGGATGACGATACTGACTTTCGGGAGAGCGGAACCAACGGAGTCGGCAGGGGCTTTCGACGACGGTTCAGCGGAGGGCATTCTCGCCCCGCAAGACCGACTGAAGCATTGTTCGGTCGCGCTCCGTCAGGCCCCAAAACCACGTCGCCAGCACCGACGAGCCGCAGACGAGCGCGGCCAGGCCGATCCGGATAGCAAGGGGGAAGTTCATCGCTGCCAGAGCGAAGCCCAGGATCGCAGCCGCGGCCATCACCGGCCAACGCGAGACGGCAAAACGGTTCGACGGCAACAGCCTATGGGAGAAGTAGAACAAGGCGAAGGTGTCCAGCGCCACGCGCAACAGCCACGCTATTGCAGCGCCCTTGATGCCCCACCAGCGCACGAGGACGAACAGGGTAGCGAGATAGAAGGGAAGCTCGGTAAGGTGGAGTTTCGCGGTGATGTCGGGCCGCCCGACGCTTTGCACGTGCGCAAAAGGGATTTGCGCGACGCTGTTGAGGAACACTGCGACAGCCAAATAACGCAGCACCGATGAGCTGTGCTGCGCAAAATCCTGACCGACCCAGAGACGAAGTCCCTCCGGGGCAAACGCTACCACGACCGTCAACACAGGAAGCATCAGCAGGAAGATCCATTCGACCGCGCTCTCGAACATGCGCGCGAGCCGCGATTCGTCGCGCGCAGCCGCCGTCGAGAAAGCCGGAAACAAGACCCCCACCAATGCCGCGGGAAATAGCGCAAGCTTCGTCACTGCCTCGGACGGGATGCCGTAGTACGCGACAGCTGCCATCGAGACCATCCCGCCGATCACGAAGCGGTCGAACGAGATCATCAGAGGAGCTACGATGTTGCTCACGGTCATCCAACCGCCGAATCGCGCCAGCGAGAGTACGGCGGTACGGTCAATAT